>JABFRC010000234.1 GCA_013141375.1 Methylococcaceae bacterium
CTGTTAAGGGAATGGGAAGCCTTGCGTTGGCAGGAATATCAACGCGAAAAGCTTGGTTGAAAAGCATTTGCAATATATTCATGATAAATTGACGAGATAAAACCAATCTGACAACAGGAAGGCCAGTTAATGTTGAGATTATTCAATATTAATAACAACACACTCAAAGAGCATAAACCCTCCGAAGATCAAATCAAGGAATCCGTAGCAAAGGCCGCATGGATTGATGCACATGAACCCAGCGATGACGAACGCTTTCAATTACAAGCTTTCTTGCATGCCACTTTACCGGAAGCAGATGATGTCGAAGAAATTGAATCTTCTGCCAGGTACTTTACTGATAGCACCGGCATTCATGTGCGTTCGTTGTTTTTAGCGCAAAGCGAAGGAAGGCACAGCACGGCGACGGTGGCCTTTATTTTACAGAACGATCGGTTGATTACCTTGCGCGAAGGTGAGTTGGCTGATTTTAGGCTGTTGCGCATGCGTATTCGGCGTGGCCAAATTCGGGTGGATTCTCCACAAGAGCTGCTTGTGATCATGTTTGAGCAAAAGGTTGAAAATCTTGCTGACGCGCTGGAAGACATTCACAGAAAACTTGAGGATGTGAGCTATCTGGTGCTGGAAGAAATTGATTCTGATCTTGAAGATGCTATCGATCGACTGGCAAAACTTGAAGACAGCAATGGTAAAGTCCGATTGTGTTTAATGGATACACAGCGCTCAATTTCATTCTTGCAGCGGCATTTGCGCAGTTACCCTGAGTTGCAGGAAACTGCTCGGGAAATTATGCGTGATGTTGATACCTTGATGTCTCACACCACGTTTTTGTTCGATAAAATTAACTTCTTGATGGATTCTACCCAAGGTTTTATTAACATTGCGCAAAACAAAATTATCAAAATATTTTCAATTGCTGCGGTGGTTTTTTTACCTCCCACACTGGTGGCCAGTATTTACGGGATGAATTTCAAATACATGCCGGAGCTTGACTTTCCTTTTGCCTATCCCGTCGCGTTGGGGATTATGTTTTTAGCGGGCATCGCGCCCTATTGGTTTTTTAAGCGCAAAGGTTGGTTGTAATAAACTTCTGTTGGTTACGAATAGGACAGCAAGTCAACACTATTTGCCGTAAACCAATGCATCCAAAAAAGCGTCTCGGGAGAAATTCTGAGATAATGCACAGTCATTTCAGCTAAAGGGCATTTACTGAACTGAAGTCGGCCCTATAACTCTTTAACTCTAAGCAACACAGCCATGAACGATATAACAACATATAAACCTTGTGACTTGGTTATTTTTGGTGCATTGGGAGATTTATCTCGACGGATGCTGCTTATTTCATTGTACAAACTGGAAGAAGCGGGCCTCCTTGAACCTGATACCCGTGTGATCGGTGTCGATAGAATTGTTCAGGATAGTCCCGGCTTTATTGAGGTGACACGCAAAAGCCTTGAAGAATTTTTGAAACGAGCCATTGAAGAAGATGTGTGGAAAACATTTTCAGCTCGGCTTGCTTATGTACAAGTCGATATCAGCAATCTCGACGATTTTAAAAAACTGGGGGAAGTTCTGGATCAAAAAGCCAGAGTGACCGTCAACTATCTGGCCATCCCGCCATCATTATTTAAAAGTGTTTGCCAAGGGCTAAATAAAGCTAACTTGGTGACTAAAGAAACACGCATTGTCATGGAAAAGCCAATCGGCCATGATTTGGCGTCTTCAAGAGAAATCAATGACACTGTCGGTGAGGTGTTTGATGATGAACAAACCTACCGTATCGATCATTATCTGGGTAAGGAAACTGTACTTAATCTATTGGCGCTGCGTTTTGCCAACTCCATATTCACTACCAACTGGAGTCACAGCACAATTGACCACATTCAAATTACCGTCGCTGAAGAAGTCGGTATTGAAGGGCGTTGGGATTATTTTGACAAAGCCGGCCAGCTTCGCGACATGCTGCAAAATCATTTGCTGCAAATATTGACTTTCATTGCGATGGAGCCACCTGCCAGCCTGGACGCCAAAAATATCCACAGCGAAAAAATTAAAGTGCTTCAGGCCTTACGTCCTATTACGGGCGAGAACGTCGATGATACTACTGTGCGTGGTCAGTACGCTGCCGGCTATATCAAAGGTAATGCTGTGCCGGGGTATCTTGAAGAAGACGGGGCGAATACCGAAAGCGCCACTGAAAGCTTTGTGGCTATGCGTGTCGATATTGATAACTGGCGTTGGGCTGGAGTGCCGTTTTATCTGCGTACCGGCAAACGCTTAAGTTACAAGCGGACTGAAATTGTTGTGAACTTTAAGCAACTTCCTCACAACATTTTTAAAGACAGCTATCGCTCACTACCGCCCAACAAGCTGATTATTCACCTTCAGCCTAAAGAAGGCGTTGAAATTGAAATGCTCAATAAAGTGCCGGGCATCGATGGCGCAATCAAATTGCAACAAACCAAACTGGACTTAAGTTTTTTTGATGCCTTTAAAAACAAGCGCGTTTTTGGCGGTTATGAGCGTTTGTTGTTGGAAGCCATGCGCGGCAATATCACCCTGTTCATTAGCAGAGAAGAAACCGAACAGGCCTGGACCTGGGTAGATTCCATCTTAAAAGCCTGGTCGAATTTAAGCGACAAACCTAAGCCTTATCCCGCAGGAACTTGGGGACCCAATGCCGCCGATGCACTATTGGCGCGTGATGGTAGAACTTGGGAAGAATAATTATAAATGACTAAGTCAGCTGTCTTTTTGGCGGCTGACGCCCAATGGACGTGAAGAGGAGAAACCACATGCATCCAATTGTAGAGCAAGTAACCAACGACATCATCGAACGCAGCAAAGTCGGCCGCGCCGCCTATTTGGCAAGAATTGATGCCGCTACTAAAAAAGGCCCACATCGTGGCGAACTGGCATGTGGAAACTTGGCCCATGGCTTTGCTGCGTGCAGTTCGACCGAAAAAGTCGATTTGGCTGGTCATATCAAACCTGATGTTGGCATCATTTCGTCATACAACGATATGTTGTCTGCGCATGAACCTTATAAAGATTTCCCTGCACTGATCAAAGCGGCTGTTGCCGAAGCGGGTGGTGTGGCGCAATTTGCGGGCGGCGTACCCGCCATGTGTGATGGCGTAACGCAAGGTCAGCCGGGCATGGAATTATCCTTGTTCAGTCGCGACGTAATTGCTATGTCGACGGCAATCGGCTTAAGCCACAACATGTTTGATGCCGCACTTTACCTAGGCGTTTGCGACAAAATCGTCCCTGGATTATTAATCGGTGCTTTAAGTTTTGGTCATTTACCGGCGGTATTTGTTCCTGCAGGCCCGATGACCAGTGGTATCACCAATAAGCAAAAATCGCGTACCCGTCAGCTCTATGCTGAAGGCAAAATTGGTCGTGAAGAGTTGTTGGAATCTGAGTCCCAGTCTTATCATGGCCCCGGCACCTGTACCTTTTACGGTACGGCCAACAGTAACCAAATGATGGTCGAAATCATGGGTCTGCATTTGCCTGGCAGTTCGTTCGTCAATCCTTACACACCATTGCGTGATGAACTGACCAAAGCCGCAGCTAAGCAAGTCTTGAAGTTTACCTCGTTGGGCAATGATTTCCGTCCTGTCGGCCACATGATCAATGAAAAAGCCATCGTTAATGCCATCGTTGGATTATTGACTACTGGCGGTTCAACCAATCACACCATTCATTTGGTGGCCATTGCCAGAGCGGCAGGCATCACCATCAATTGGGATGACTTTGATAACTTATCCCATGCGATCCCGTTACTCACCCGTATTTATCCAAATGGTTCGGCTGATGTTAACCACTTCCAAGCCGCAGGCGGCATGGGTGTGTTGATTGGAGAGCTGTTGGATAACGGCTTGTTGCATGAAGATATTTTGACCGTTGCCGATCAGCGCGGCATGTCCAGCTACGTGCAAGAACCTGTCATACGCGAAGGCAAATTAATCTGGCAAACATGCCCTCCGACGTCGTTGGATGATCAAGTATTAACCAGCGTTGCCAAGCCATTTGCCTTAGGTGGCGGACTTCATGTTCTGCACGGCAATCTGGGTAGGGGCATATCAAAAATCTCAGCAGTGGCAGAAAAACACCAAATCGTTGAAGCACCTGCGATGGTGTTTGATGATCAAGACGATGTCGTTGCCGCCTTCAAACGTGGCGAGCTGGAAAAAAATGTCATCGTGGTATTGCGCTTTCAAGGGCCAAAATCCAATGGTATGCCTGAGCTTCATAAATTAACGCCACCGTTAAGTGTATTGCAGGATCGTGGTTTCAATGTGGCCTTGTTAACTGATGGCCGTATGTCCGGGGCTTCAGGTAAAGTGCCGTCTGCGATTCACATGTGTCCTGAGTGTGCAGAAGGCGGGCCATTAACCCGTATTCGCAATGGAGACATTATTCGTCTCGATGCTCAAAAAGGTCAGGTCAATGTGCTGATGGATGAAGATGAGTTTAATGCCCGCATGCCTGAAACCAACAACTCTACTGCCCATCATTACGGCATGGGACGAGAGCTATTTAGTGGCTTCCGCCTGGGGGCATCATCTGCCGAAACCGGTGCAGTTAATTTGTTTATAGAAAAAGATTAAGTAAACCGTAGTCCAATTTTTACTAAGACATAATGGGTTAAACATGACGCAAACAAACTGGAAAATTCAACCTAAAGATGTACTTCATACCAGCCCGGTTATGCCGGTGATGGTGATTCAAAATCTGGATGATGCCGTACCTTTGGCGAAAGCCTTGGTTGCCGGCGGCATTCGAGTGCTGGAAATCACCTTGCGTACACCCGTAGCACTGGATGCCATCCGCTTGATTAGTCAAGAAGTGAAAGATGCCGTTGTGGGTGTGGGTACGATTATTACTCCGGAACAGCTCAAAGCTGCGGAAGATGCGGGCGCAGTATTCGCCATCAGCCCGGGCTTAACACCAACCATATTGGCCGCCGCTCAAAAAAGCGGGATTGCATTGATTCCTGGTATTTCGTCGATTTCCGAACTGATGTTGGGCATGGAATATGGGCTTGATCATTTCAAGTTTTTCCCAGCCGAAGCCGCGGGTGGTATTCCGATGTTAAAGTCAATTGCTGGTCCGATTCCGCAAGTGACATTTTGCCCAACCGGAGGGATTTCACCTGAAAACTATCAGGATTATTTAAAGTTAAGTAATGTGGCTTGTGTGGGCGGTTCATGGCTGGCACCTGCGGATGTAGTCAAAGCCAAAAATTGGGACAAAGTCACCGAATTGGCAAAGCTGGCCATTGCCAACGCTCCGAAAGCTTAACTGCAAGCTTTGATAGAGTGCTGCTTATTCGGCAGCACTCTTAACTTGGCGGCGCTTGTCGTCGCTCGCCTTACCCCGCTGACTGATACTTTGGGCACTTCGAAAAATCCGTTCCATTCAGGATTCTATTGAGATTTGTTGAACATAAAACAAACGCTCGTTAAGAATCTAAAAACTTCATCCACCTTCACACGCCGATTTTGACGTGTTGGGTTTTTCGAAATGCTCTATTAAATGTAGTGTGTTTAACCATCGAGAAATTGCCATGACCAAATCACGCACTCTTATTTTAAATGAGAACGCATTGCCCCTGACTGAGCTTCCTGTGTTATCGGGCACCATCGGTCCTGACGTTGTCGACGTTCAGGAATTGTATAAACAGACCGGTATGTTTACCTACGATCCGGGATTTAATTCCACTGCCAGTTGCAGTTCCTCGATCACTTTTATTGATGGCGAGGCGGGTATCTTGCTGTATCGGGGGTATCCGATCGAGCAGTTGGCTGAAAAATGTACGTTTCTTGAAGTCTGTTACCTGTTGTTGAATAGCGAATTGCCTGATCAACAGCAAATGCAGAAGTTTGAGGGCACCATCACCATGCATACCATGGTGCATGATCAGTTGACCAACTTCTTCAAAGGCTTTCGTCGTGATGCTCATCCGATGGCTATTATGGTGGCGGTCGTCGGCGCATTGTCCTCGTTTTACCATGACGCATTAGATATCAAGTCTAAAGAAGATCGCGACATCAGCGCCATTCGCTTGATTGCCAAAGTGCCGACGATTGTGGCGATGTGTCATAAGTACAGTACCGGCTTGCCGTTCATGTACCCGCAAAACAAGCTCAGCTATGTCGAAAACTTCATGCGCATGATGCTGGGTACGCCGTGTGATGACTTTGTACCGAATCCCGTGCTGGTTAAGGCATTAGACAGAATCTTGATTCTGCATGCTGATCATGAACAAAACGCATCAACTTCAACTGTGCGCCTGGCTGGCTCCAGCGGTGCCAATCCTTATGCCTGTATTACTTCGGGCATTGCCTGTTTATGGGGGGCGGCACATGGCGGCGCCAATGAGGCCGTTTTACACATGCTTGAGGAAATTGGTGATGTTTCGCGCATTCCCGAATACATCAAAAAAGCCAAAGACAAAAATGATCCTTTCCGCTTGATGGGCTTTGGTCACCGGGTCTATAAAAATTATGATCCACGCGCCAAATTGATGCGGGCAACTTGCCATGAAGTGTTAACCGAGCTGGGTCTGCACGATGACAAAATCTTCGAATTGGCGTTGGAACTTGAGCGCATCGCCTTGGAGGATGAATATTTCATCAGTAAAAAACTCTACCCCAATGTCGATTTTTACTCCGGCATCGTACTGCATGCGTTTGGGTATTCCCAGCAACATGTTTACCGCCATCTTTGCCATGGGCCGATCTATCGGCTGGATTTGTCATTGGGATGAAATGATTTCTGATCCTAATCAGAAAATCGGCCGTCCTCGGCAGCTCTACACCGGCGCAGCAAAACGTGACGTGCCTGCACGCCACGGCAAAGTGATCTAGGAAACTCATGAAATCAAGAGAAAGACGTCGTGGTCTGGTGGTGGTAAATACCGGCACCGGTAAGGGAAAGTCATCCAGCGCGTTGGGCATGGTGTTTCGTGCAGCCGGTTGGGACATGAAAGTCTGCGTGATTCAATTTATCAAGGGGCAGTGGCAAACCGGCGAACAAAAAGCGGCGGCCCGTTTTGATAATATCGAGTGGCACGCGCTGGGAGATGGCTTTACATGGGATACCAAAAACCCCGAGCAGGATATTAAAACCAGTCGCGAGATTTGGGAGTTCAGTAAACAAAAAATACTTTCCAATGAATTCGATGTCGTTTTGCTGGATGAAATCAATTATTGCTGTGGTTACAACTGGATTTCGGGTGAAGAAGTCGCTGATTTTATTAAAAATCACAAACCGTCCTGGCAGCATTTGATCTTGACGGGCCGTAATGCAGCACCAGAAGTTATTGCGGTAGCAGATACCGTCACCGAGATGACCAAAAACAAGCATGCGTTCGAACAAGGGATCAAGGCCGAACAAGGTATTGAGTTTTAAAATCCGGTACATAATCCTGAATGCCAGCGGCTTTGATTGCTGGCATTGCTGAATTCGCTTAGAATCCAATAGTCACAAAGGTGACACTTACCCCAGCTTTTATATTCATTGGGGACAGCGAGCAGCGGCTCGATATAACAATATATTCTGGAGGTCAGAATGAGTAACACACAAAAATTAATTGCCGCGGTTCTTGGTGGTTTTATCCTCGCATTCGTTATGGTGGGAGCCAACAAAGAGCAAACAACTCAAGAAATTGAAGCTGCATCCATGATTCGTAACTATGTTGCGATTCAAACCATGGCGAACGACAAATGTCCTAAAGCTATTCAAAAAGAGACTGGCGAACAAGTCTTCTTCCCGTCAGAAACCAAAAGCGATAAAGAATCTTACGTAACCTTGATCTGGGATGGGGAAAAGTCCAAAACCGGCGGTTTCAAAAAAGCCAGCTGCACCCTGCGCGCTTCATTGGGTGGTATTTCGGAACTGGTTATTGACGACAAAGTCATCATTAAAAAAGATTAATGTAACTGGCGTCAACCGCTGTTACCTGAATTATTCACAGACCAATAAGTTGTATATTGGCTGTGAATATCAGGCTGCTCAAACAAAACAACAATATGGAAAACTATGACAAAAACGACAATCAAGGGAGTGTTAAAAACATGGAAGGAAGATCGCGGCTTCGGCTTTATTGTTCCTGATGGCGGCGGAAAGGATATATTCATTCACATTTCAGCATTAAAAGGCACCAGTCGTCGCCCGATCACTGGTGATGTCATTCATTATCAAGTCGCAAAAGACAATCGGGGCAAATACAAAGCGGTTAATGCACAGATTGAAGGTGTAGCACTTCTTCCAGACGAAGCAAATTCAAATGCTGCCGGCAAGACCAAATTAATTGTCACCGTCATACTTGTGCTTGCCGTCATTGCGGCGGTCATCGCTTTTCAAATTTCATAACATCTCGTCAACAGCGGGTAGGGTGCATTTATCGAGCCCTACCTTTTTGCCCCAACTTGCTTCTAACATCATAAAGATTCTCACCAGTACACCGATGGATAATGGTGCAATTCATGTCCTATGTGCTTATTGGTTAACCGGAATAGTCAATTTATTTTACAGTATATTTTTAAAGGTTAATTTTGCACGCTTTTGAAAAATAAAAATATAACTATATGATAATAAAC
>JABFRC010000267.1 GCA_013141375.1 Methylococcaceae bacterium
GCATAGAACCACCAACATGGCGATTGGTCAAACAATTACAAGCACTAGAGGTTGACGGGGTATTGGTGCGTAGTTTTGCATCCGGTTGTACAGCCAAAAACCAAAACCTGGTTTTATGGCAATGGTCCGATGCAGCCCCTCATACCGTTCGTGTAATCGATGACTTTAGCCGACTTCCCAAAACTACGGACTCATGGGGCGGCCAATAAAATGAAATTATTGAGAATCACTTGCAACGATTACTCCTAGATTGCTGGCAATGGCCAACGCCTTGTCATCCGATAAATATTCGCTTGGGATGTTGCCGCTACCGGTAAACTATCCAGCTGCTTTTTTCACGATATGGACAGGCTGAATGAAAGGGAACGGTCACTGACTGTTGAGTGCCATCAAGCGGGACGAGTGGCCCAATCAGATAAAGCACAGCTAACGATGACATTCGCCAGGAACTGACCGATGAAATACTAGATTCAGTAAGCATAAAATCTCAAACCGTTAGGATCTATCACTGAGGATCTGCTGCTAACTTTCCAGTCACCCCATTGAGCCATAAGGAAACCCATAGTGAAATTCATTCATGCAGCAGATATACACCTGGATAGTCCGTTAACGGGTTTAAGCGCTTACCCGGATGCCCCGGTGGAGATGCTGCGCACAGCCACTCGCGATGCGTTTACTAACCTTGTTGCCGAAGCCATTGAACAAGCGGTGGACTTCATGGTCATTGCCGGCGACCTGTACGATGGCACCTGGAAGGATCACAACACCGGCATTTATTTTTGTAAAGAAATGGGGCGGCTTAAGAAAGCCGGTATTCCGGTGTATCTGCTGTTCGGCAATCACGATGCCGAAAGTGAAATGACCAAGAAACTGCAATTGCCTGACAACGTCTTTGCCTTCGATACCCGTAAACCCAACACTTTTCGTTTAGATCAGCACAAGGTTGCCCTGCATGGGCGCAGCTTTAAAGAAAAGGAAACCTTAGAGAATCTCGCGACGGGCTATCCTGCGCCAATACCAGGCCTGTTCAACATTGGAGTATTACATACGGCTCTTGAAGGTAATTCTGCCCACGCGACCTATGCCCCGTGCAGTTTGGATGAACTGCATGCCAAGGGTTATCACTACTGGGCCCTAGGCCATGTTCATGAACATCAAATCTTTGAAGGGGCCTCGACGGTGGTTTTTCCTGGCAACCTGCAAGGGCGACACATTCGGGAAACAGGGCCGCGCGGCGCGGTGATGGTAACGGCTGATGAGCACGGTGTTCAGGCGCTCAGTCGCCTGTTCGTTCATGTCCTGCGCTGGGCTCACTTAGAAGTCAGTGTCGCCGAGTGTCAAACACTGGCTGATGTTGTGCGCAGCTTAGGCCAAGCGCTTGATGACTTAATAGCAAGCAACCCATCAACACCGATCCCTATGGCAGTAAGAATCACCGTCACCGGTAAAACCGCTGCACACGGTGATTTATTCGGACTGGAGTCACAACTGCGCGCTGAAGTGTTGGCCTTGGCAGTGGCCATAGGTTCCGGACGCGTTTGGATTGAAAAGGTTAAGGTAGCTACCTCAGTGGTAGATGATGGTGAGGCGCTTCGCACGCGGGCCGATGCATTATCGGATTTGCAGGACCTGCTGCAGGCCGCTGAAACCGATCCTGAGTTTCTAAACAGCCTGCAAGCGGAGCTTTTAGGCTTGGTCAATAAAGCCCCTTTGGAATTACACACCACGGTGCCCTACTTTAAAGCCATTCGCACCGGCGACCTGGCAGACTTGGTGCGCGATGTGCGTCCTGGACTGGTGTCGCATTTAGCCCAGGCGGAGTGAACTGACGATGCGTTTTAACCGTTTAGATTTGATCAAATATGGCAAATTCTCTGACCATTCGGTAACGTTTCCTCACGCAAAACAAGACTTCCATCTGATTATCGGCCCCAACGAAGCCGGGAAATCCACCCTGCGTTCCGCCATTATCGATTTGCTCTTCGGCATTCCGGCTCGTTCCGTCCACAGTTTCCAGCATCCGTTGAATGAATTACGCTTAGGGGCAGCGATCAGTAGTCATGCCGAAGCACTTGAATTCCAGCGCACAAAGGCGAATAAACAAACGCTGCGCTCACCCCAGGATGCCATACTGGCAGACGATGTACTGACGCCCTTCCTGGGCGCTGCGGATAGAAGCTTCTACGATCAGATGTTTGGTCTTGACCATACCCGCTTGGTGTCGGGGGGTAATAGCATCCTCAGTGCCGAAAACGATGTCGGCCAGATCCTGTTTCAATCAGCCGCCGGCGTAGCCAGTCTGGGGCATATTCGCGATGCCTTGTTAGCAGAAGCCGATGCGCTGTGGGCTTCAAGAAAATCCAATCAACGCGCTTATTACCAGGCCGCAGAGCAGCTCGACAAGGCCAATGACGAGTTAAAGGCTGCCACGGTCCGAACGAAAGTCTGGGTAGAGACCAGCAGTAAAGTCGATGCCCTGCAAGAGGCATTAAACAGTGAGCGGCAACGCCACCAGCAACTCCAAAGCCAACGCAGTCGTCTGGAACGCATTCGGCGATTGGCACCGTTTTTAATTAGCCTAAGAGAGAATGAACAGCATCGGGTACAGTTGGGTGAGGTCATTGACTTACCCATCGATGCTGCGGCAACCTTGGCATGCGCAGAGCGCGAGCTTGCCATTGCACAGCAGCGCTTGGACTTGCACGCGGCAGAAGTGAGCAAAATCACCGAAGCCTTGGACGCTATCGTGGTTGATGAACCGGTACTTGAGATCGCTGCCGAGATTACGGCCCTTGATAACCTTCGCTTGCAATACCGTGCTTATACACACGATATAGGAAATCGAAAAAGTGAAATCGCCACCCTGTGGCAGGATGTCTGTCATGCCTGCAGGCAACTGAATTGGCCTGCCGATGCGCAAGAAGCGGTTGCTCGACGTCTGCCGACTTTACTGGTTCGACGTGAACTCAGTCGTTTGCTCCGGGAACGTGGCGGTATAGTTGAGACATTGCGTGCAGCAGAACGCGCCGAAAAATCCAAGCGTTCTGAAATTGATGCACTGACCAACCAACTGAAGGCGTTACAGACCGTGGATGTCAAGCCAGCGCTGCGGGCGGCATTGCTCAGTGCTAAAGCCTTGGGTGACACTGAAAACACACAAAAAATGCTTCTGACCAGACTGAACAAGGCCAATTTGGCGTTGGAAAGCAGTTTGGTTGAATTGGGTCCCTGGCGTCAGCCTTTGCCCGTGTTAATGGCTCTCCAGTTGCCTAGCCAGGAAATGCTCAATCGCTTACTGCAAGAACGCCAAACCTTGAGTGCTGAACACAAGACGGTCTTGCAGAATGAACAGAAACAAATAGCCCAGCTTGCCCGACTTGAATTACAGATTACCCAGTTCAATGCCTTGCATCAACCAACAACCTGCGAGGCGGTCAACGCGGTAAGGCTCGAACGTGACAAGTCATGGCGGGCAATTAAGTCCGGTACGCATGATTTACAGCACGCAGCACAACAGTTCGAAGAGCTGATACTTGGCGCCGATCAGATTGCAGATAGACGACTAGAAGATGTCGAGGAGGCCACCGAACTGCAAAGCTTAAGTCATCAGCTTGAACGGGAGCAGCAAAACCTGACGCTGCTTAACGCTCAACGAGCACAATTACACCATGACCAGCAACAGTTCGATGAACGCTGGGCTCAACAGGCTCAGGCCCTCAATTTGACAGGTATGAGCTTAGAAGAGATAGGGGCCTGGATAGGTAAACGTGAGAAAACGCTGTCTGCGGCGGCACTGTCTCAGGAGGTACAGGATGAATTGGCTAGTCTTGCTCAGTTATTAGCTGCAACCCGTGACAAACTTGCTAAGTCACTTTTTGAAGCAGGCCTTGATGTCGCAGACGCTGACCATCTGTCCATCTTATGCATCCAGGCGGAAAGCCATATCCAAACGATAGACAGCGCAAAAGTACGGCATGACACCTTATCCACACAATTAAATAGCGCTCAACACTATACCGATACCTTAAAGCAAGCGACTGAAGACGCAAAAAGGCAGCAAAACCGCTGGCAGGAAGACTGGTCAAATGCTCTGGCGAATGTAGGTTTAGCCGCGACTACCGATAGTGGTACCGCAGAAGGCGCGCTGGAGCTTATCGATCTAATAGAGGAAAAGCTGGTCAAAATACGACACATTCAAACAGAACGTATTGACACCATGACGGCTGACTTGAAGGTGTTTGCGCTCGAGGCTAATCGGCTGGCCCAAGGCCTTGCTGCGGAGCTCAACGACCAGTCAGCGGAATTAATCGCCCAAACATTAGCAACCCGTTTAACATCGGCACGGACGTCATTTACAGAATACCAGCGACTTAAAGAGGCTTTGCATGTCGCCAATACCCAGGTACTTGACGCGAAGGCTGCCATACAAACAGCAATCGCAAGTTTGCAGCCGTTAATGACTCGCGCCTGCGTCGACAGCACGTCCTTATTGGATGCATTGATTATTCGCTCAGATGCAAGACGCCGGCTTGAGGCTGAGATTGTCGAGGCCAAGACACAGCTGCTTAGTGGCGGTGATGGTCTTACCCAACTTCAAATTGAGGCTGAAATTGATGCCGCTGACTTGAGGCTACTGACGGCCGAGCTGACACGGATCAACGACGAACTTTCGGAAACGGTCAAACAGCAAACAAGCTTATCCGCAGAGCATGCCACCGCCCAAAAAGTGTTGTCTGATATTGGCGGCTCTGACGCAGCAATGCAAGCTGAAGCGCGGCGTCAAGAAGCCTTGGCGCAAATGTCGGATGTCGCAGAACGTTATATCAAGGTATTTACCGCCGGGCGTTTACTACGATGGGCGATAGACCGTTATCGTGAAGAGAAACAAGGACCGTTGTTACAACGTGCGGGGGCGATTTTTGCCACATTAACATCAGGATCGTTTAGCAAACTGATCGTAGACTTCGAACAAGAACCCATGGTGTTGGAAGGTCTGCGCCACGCAGGCAAACCGGTGGGTATTTCGGGCATGAGTGATGGTACTCGTGATCAACTTTACCTGGCACTAAGATTGGCCGCTCTGGAAATGCACCTGGAGCAGGCCATGCCCTTGCCCTTCATCGCTGATGATCTATTTATTAATTATGATGATGTGCGTTCAAAAGCCGGTTTTGAAGCGCTCAAAGTAATATCAGAGCACACCCAAGTTATCTTCCTTAGCCATCATGACCACTTGATTCCGATGGTTCAAGAGGTGTTTGGTCAGCAAGTTAATGTTGTGCTTTTGTGAAAGATATTATCATGTGAGTCTAAGAGTAGAGGTTTGTACATCCTAGGTATAGGTCGCGCGCATCTATGATTAATATCAAAGGATCAGGATCAGGATCAGGATCAGGATCAGGATCTTTGGAGCTTGATGAATTAAATAAAATATCCGATTTAGTAAGTTAAATTGATTGTTAATAAGCTTTCAAATAGCCGTACAACGTTTCAGAACCAGCTGAGCTTGGTTGTACGCTATTTCCCCCTTTGAATTTGCTGGATTAGTTCAACCTGTTCAACTTAATATACTGAAATAAAAAAATTGGTAATTAGCTTTATGACACGCTATCCCAAATAATTCTAAAAGGTCGCACAGGTTGTACAAACCCTTCTGTTTCCTGGATAAGAGGTTGAACGGTGTTGCTCAAAGTTGATCGCAGTGGAACGTTTATTTGGGCCGATGATAGCGTCTTATTCTTGCCCCTCCAACGGTATCATTATGTTTCGACCATTTGAATCGAGTCATGATTTGGCCAACACGAGTTTGATCTGCTCGGCTATGTTTACCTATGGGAAGTTCACATGCCCCTTCCAGGATGTCCGAGACAGTAACTACATTTTTGCCGATTAACCATCTGGCTATGCACTCTTCCCAAGAATCTGATAGATATCTTGATTCTTGTTCCTGCTCGGCATCTGGAATATCCCACCACTTTTCACCAGATTTAAACATTTCTAACGCTTCGGCCCATAGCTGATCTCGATCGCGTTTTATAGCTTCAATATCAATTCTTCCGCATAGCACTGGAAAATAACGTCTTGCCCCGGTAGGGTCTTTTAGATATTGGGTTTCGTTTGTTGTTCCAGTGAAAATGTTTTGGCGTGGAAAATCTTTGTTGAATCTTGCGTACGATGGTCGGTAATTATCAGAACGCATGGTTAAAATTTGTTTTATGTGATTACTGTCTGACTTTGTGATATGTGTCATTTCTCCGAATTCAATGACCCATTTGCCTCGTAAATTTTGAAAAAAATCCTTGTCGCTAAGACTTGCCGTTGCCTCTGAATGCCATTGCGCAGAGAACAGTGCTATCAATGATGACGATTTGAATGCGCCTTGCATTCCTTCAAGAACGACCATAGTGTCTACTTGGCAGCCTGGTTGCATCGTCCTAGCAACGGCTGAAATTAAAAAGGATTTAGACACCGCTTCTGTATATTTACTTGAATGAGCACCAAAATAATCGATAAAAAGCTTTGAAATCCGGTAAATACCATCCCATTTCAAGGATCGAAGATAGTCGCGAATTGGATGTATTTTGTTTTCAAAAGCTACAACTGTCATTGCTTCTACCAGTTCATTGGTGCTGACTTTGTCAGTTATATGTTGCTCCATTTGGGCTTTGAGTTTGATGGTTGATGCCTCGTCGATATCGTTATCATCAATACATACTTGGTTCGTTAATTCATTGAACTTGATACGGCCTTTGAAATCAGGCGCATGACTCAATATAAGAATAAGATTTTTTGCACGGCATGGGATTGATACAGAACCATCAGATTTTGTTTTGATGATCAGTTCAGTTTTCCAATGAGTATTGGTTTCCAAGTTTAAAAAGGCTTTACGAATTATTGCTTCGCCTTCCGATTGGTAAACGTCATTCCAGCTCTTATTATTAGGTGCTTCTATTAATCGACAACCATGGCATTTCTCAGCATATAAACGACATGCCTTATCATCAACTGCTATAAATATTTCGCATTTCGGATTTTTGGATCTTACCATCGCAGCAACTTTTGGAAGGTTTTCTGCAGAATATGAAAGGACAACAGTTAGTCCAGATGACTGATGTATAGATTGTAGGGTTGCAAGGTCATCCCCAATGACCACACATTTTGCAGTTACAAAATCTCCTCCAAAGGAAAACCAGCCACCAGAAATAGACCCACCTTGTAAAAATCTTTTTGTTCCCTCATCGTCAATAATTTGCAAAGATGAAATGGAACCTGATGGATCATAAACTGGGGTAATAAGTGCATTTAGCGTATCGTCTGGATTATTTGAAAAACCTAAAATTGAGTTTGAAATTCTATTGAGAAATTTAGCGCCCTCAGGTTTTTTTATTCTCTTCCGAGTAAGAAAACCATGAGTCACTTCAGTGTCCAAGGCTGAATAATAGAGGCGCGCAGCTAATTGAGTTGCTTTTGCGCTTTCATTATGTGGCTGATCCAAAATATTGGTTGAATAATTAATATCTGGATCAGATGCAATTTCCTGAAGTTCAACTTCTCTGAAAACGCATTCAGACTGTGGGACGTTTGCAGACAATAAATGATCTTCATGGGTGTCATGGGCGCTCATATTGTGTGCCTACCATTTGAATGTTCGGCACACTTTTTGGCACAAAATATACGAAACATGACTAATAATGATTGATCAAAAGCCCGAAAGTTATTGATCATCATCGTTATTCTTAGTTATGTTTGGTATCGACGCGGGTTCAATCCCCGCCGCCTCCACCAATTAACAATCCAACTTAGTTCAATAAAGTCCACGAAGCCCGCATCTAGCGGGCTTTTTCGTTTATACTTCATCCAACGACATCCGATAAGATGCCCCCACATCCTGATAATTTAGGGGGCATTTACGGGGGCATATGCAAATCATAGTAACACTGATGCCCCCAAATGTACCGGAAGCCGCGTCATTACTAGATGGAGTAGTCATTATGCTTACCGATCCCAAATGCAAAAATGCCAAGCCTAAAGAGAAGTCTTACAAATTGGCTGATGAAAAAGGGCTTTACCTTGAAGTGATGCCCAATGGTGCAAAATACTGGCGCATGAAGTATCGATACGGCGGCAAAGAAAAGCGACAGGCGTTTGGTGTCTATCCCGAAGTTGGATTGAAAGAAGCTCGTACCAAACGTGATGATGCCCGTAAACTATTGGCCGATGGCGCTGATCCGGGTGAAACCCGCAAGGCAATGAAAGCCTCACAAATAGCAGACGCGGAAACTTTTGAGGTTGTGGCACGGGAATGGTTTTCTAAAAACTCCCCTACCTGGGCGGAAAATCATAGCAATCGCTTAATTCGTCGATTGGAGCGGGATATATTCCCTTGGCTGGGAAATGCCCCCATCCGCACCATAGATGCCCCCAAATTGTTGGGGGCACTTCGACGGATTGAATCACGCGGTGCAGTCGAAACAGCACACCGGGCTTTGCAGAATTGCGGGCAGA
>JABFRC010000068.1 GCA_013141375.1 Methylococcaceae bacterium
ACTAAAGACATCGTCGCAAACTTTAACAACAAGGGGCTTGTCAGTACCTTGTTAGGCCAAGAGCCGGTACTGGGTTTCAACGAAGTCGATATTGAAAATCAGATTCAGGATTATCAGGATAAGCTCATTGCCCATCGCTATCTAAAAAAGGCCGACAATGAGATTACGCTGGCGCCGGAGAGTGCAGAGCCTCAGTCTGATGCCAATGACGGCGAGCAAAAATAAAACCAACAGGCATAAAAAAGCCCACTATTAAGTGGGCTCCATCCGGTTATTTATTATATTTTATTATGGATGACTACCATGACAATGGCAGTTTAATCTCTAGCGATTATTATAGTTATTTTGCCCTATTGCTGGTCGCTTTATCCCCCTCCTATTGAGACATATCAACTCTTTCGAATCAATAATCTTACTCAACGGGGGCAATTCTATTTGAAGTAGATTCGCTTGTCTACTAAAACTGCGACAATTTGTCGCAGCCATAAAATTTAGACTCCAAAAGGATTTTCACACTAAATCAGTTTGAGGAAAGAGGCTGAATGACCAAGTTGGAGTCATTGGGTAAAAATTCAGTATTAACTGCAATGTGATTGCTGATGCCCTTGATGCCTTGGAGATTACAAATTGTATTTGTTGTCGCGTGTTTTTGATACTCCCAATCGACTGAGCCTGTTAGCTTTACCCATCCATCCTTAACCATAACCTTTACAGAGGCTCTCGGTAAAAAAGGTATGACACCCAAGATATTTTCTATTGAATTTGCGATGTCAGTATCAGAGTGGGATATCGGCTCTGATTGCACGTTTTCAGCAGTATCTTCTCGGACGTTTTTCCAGCTATTTACCCAAGAGTGGAAATTATCAGCTGTGAGTTTTTCTTTTTTTAACACTAAATTAGTTGTCATGGTCACTGTCCATTTTGGTTACCGGAAGCTGATTATTGACTGTACAACAAACACAATCCGTTCGTTAACGCGCTTACAAACAAATTAAAATCAATTGTTGAGAAGTGCGCAGTTAAAGCGTCATGCTAAAAAAACTCGAGGGCTGTCAGTCTGCTATTTTGTCGCACCATGGGCCGCTATAGGGTTGACGTATTAAAGTAAATTCCGCCGTGCAGACGTCTAGTCCTACCAGTTACTGCTGGCTCCGCCGCCACCGGAATTACCGCCACCCCAGTTGTCGCCGCTAGAGGAGGAACTGCTGCTAGCGGAGGAACTACTGCTGGATGAGTCGCTACTGCTGTTATCTCTAAGCATAGAAATACTATAGGTGGATGTTTTACGGTGACCGCAGAACTGGCAAGCGTGGATGGTTTCACCCTTGCCACGCGTCGAATAAGTAGGGCTGACCAGTGTCCTGCCGCTTTCTTCGACATAGGCCAAGCTCTTACACTTCGGGCATTTTTCATATTTAGTCTCTGTTCCTGAATAGCCCCAACTTGTGGTGGCCTCGCACGCGTTGCACTGCCACACGTCATGGTCTACAGAATGCAGTGTCTCTTCCATTTGCTGGGCTTGCGAGAGGAACTTATCCTCTTCCTGTTCGCTGAGTTTACGCATTGATGCCTGGCACTTCGGGCAGTTTCTGGGATGATTGCGGTAATAGCTCTTGCGACTTAAATAGTAGAAATAGTAGACCAGGAATGGCAGCGGAAAGAGCAGCGCCATCCATCCCCAGAACGACTGTTGGCTGGTAATCAGTTCGTTGATTACAGCATATTTGTTGCATCTGTTTTTTTTGAATAAAACATTTATAGTTTGTTGCTGGCGCCAGGCCTGAATGATCATTGTTAAAATGAAATAGCCATATAAGGTGACAGAGCACATCAGGATAGGTGAGATGATCGGCAATTGGTCATAACCCGCAACAATCAGCGCAGGGATTGCTGCATACAGCATCAGCCATTGCTTGCGTGTCCAGCGCATTGCTTTGGGCGTGTTACGCCCTCCGTCAGATGTGCTCAAGAAATAACCATTTAAGCTTTTAATACCGAAGGTTATGAGGATGATAATCACGCCGGTTATTGCGACAACATACTTGAAGATTTCCCAGGATGTGGAGATCTCAGGGTTTTCTGCTGGTTTTAGTGACTGTGCGTAGGCAGGATCGGATAGCAGCTTGGCGACCGCATTTAATCCCGCTAACAGACCATCGTCATAACGGCCTGTTGTAAAAGCCGGAACCATGTAGTCGTGCTCAATGCGCTTGCAAATCACATCCGGCAAAGTACCTTCCAAGCCGTAACCAGTGTGTAGACGAATTGCATGCTGATCTTTGACCAGTAATACCAACAAGCCGTCGTCACGGGCTTTATTACCTATGCCCCAGCGCTCGAAAAGGTGTTGCGCGAAGGTAAAGATGTCGCTTTGGCCTATCGATTCGACTGCCACCACGGCCACTTGAGCGCCGGTTTTTTTCTCAACATTGATGAGTAGCTGATCGATTTCAGATGTGGCATCTGCACCGATTATGCCATCAGGATTGGCAACATGGCTGCCATTCACGAGCCGTTGATTGGGAATGGATTCCAACGTGGCCCCCCATGCCACGGCACAAACAAGCAGCATGGCTGCCAACAACACTCGGGATAGATTCAGCATAGTGAGATTTCCTTCAAGGCCAGAAAATTTGTTTTAGACAACCAATCCAGTCAACGCTGTAACCTTCGCTTGGTAACCAATATTGTTGCGATTAATTGAGCGGCGCAGCTACTGAGGTCGCTTTAGGATAGAACTTGAGCGTTATATGATAGATAAAGTCTGAAAGCCCACCATTTTAATCTTCTATTTTTCTTGATTAACTGATGTTATGCAGTTCTGATTTAAAGATTATTGTGTCGCAAGCGAGATCAATTTAAACGGGTTCTCGCACCCGAAGGCGAGATACTTTCTTTTGCGCGACCTCGGCAACTGCTCCTGCATCCATGCAGTCGTCTATGCCGTGCCCCTACGGGCTATTCCCGATAACAACGTCAGTGCTCGGCGCGGTATTCGGGAATTTTTGGTTACGCTGCGCGTAACATCAGTGATTAATTTAGGCACACGACTTAATCAACCTGTCATCTTGCGCGGCCATAATTTGGGCTTCATCAATTAGCCCAGAGACTCTTGCCATGCGCAGCTTAAATGAACTTCCTGAAACTTTGTCTCGTCCTGCCCGTTTGACCGCTTCACTTTTTGCATTGCCGCTGTTGTTATCATTGTCAGCTAGTGGTGTGGCCGGCGAGGCACACGAATTGAAACATGTTAATAAAAGCCCTATCGTTATCGGCCATCGTGGTACTGCCGGGTATCGTCCGGAACATACGCTGGAAGGGTATACGCTGGCTATCGAGCTGGGTGCCGATTACATAGAGCCTGATCTGGTGTTGACCAAAGATGGTCACATGATTGCGCGTCATGAACCGATGATCGGTGGTACAACTGACGTTGCCAATCATCCCGAATTTGCCGGCCGGAAAACCAAGCGCTGGGTTGATGGTGTTGAATACAATGACTGGTTCGCGACCGATTTTACTCTGGCCGAAATCAAAACCCTGCATGCCATTCAAGCTCGTGCCGATAGGGATCAGCAATATAACGGACAGTTTCAAATACCGACTTTGAACGAAGTCATTGCCTTAGCCAAAAAGCAATCCAAGGTAGTTGGCAGAACGATAGGTATTTATCCTGAAATCAAGCATTCGACATATCACGCCGACGTGAAGGATGCCAATAATCAACCCTTGTTTGGTCTGCATTTCTTCGAAAACAAGCTGTTGAAAAAGCTGCATAAAGAATTTGGAAACAGTGCTTGTGCGCCGGTTTTCATTCAGTCTTTTGAAGTGAGCAATCTCCAATACTTGAGCCATAAAACCGATATCCCATTGGTGCAGTTGGTGGATGCAGATGATGTTAATGCCGATGGTTCCATCTCGCTGGTTGCGCCTTACAAACAACCTTATGACTTCGTGGTTGCCGGTGATGCACGCACATTTGCTGATCTGTTAACTGATAAGGGGCTGGATTTCGTTAAGTCTTATGCGGATGCCATTGGGCCGTGGAAGCCTTATCTGGTAAAAACCGTGGCCGATGGTATTGATCGCAACGGTGACAGCAAAATCACTATTAATGATCGTCGCGTTGAAGGCAGTACCGGGGTGCTGGAAAATGCACATGAGAAAGGCTTGTTGGTACATACCTGGACTTTCCGTAACGATGCCAGCGGTTATGGTTTTAGCGATCCTAAGGTGGAAATGACCTATTACTACGATCTTGGTGTCGACGGCTTGTTTACCGACTTTGCCGATACCGGTGTGGCCGCTCGCGATGCATCAATCAATGCAGGAAACTCGCTGGATCAATGCAAGCAAGATGATCGCAAGGGTCGTTAATTTGCAATAACGTTTTAAAAACAAACCCGGCACATTGGCCGGGTTTGCTTCGTTGTTAATTTGTATTTCTATTGGCGCCCGATTTCTTCTTAGCTTTTTTATCGGGCTTACTGGCTTTCGCTTCGTCCAAACGCTTATTGGCTAATTTGATTAGCGTTTCTTGAACCCCCAATTGCTTATCTTTGGGCTTCAACTGGATATATTGTCCATCTGCTTGCATTTCCCAAACACTGCGTTGATTGCTCAGTTGTACGGTTAATATTTGCCTCAACACGGCTTGTAATTCCGGCTTTTGCACGGGCGTGACCACTTCGACACGACTTTCCAGATTACGCTTCATGCAGTCAGCAGAGCCGATAAAGTATTCTTCATCACCGCCATTTTGAAAATAGAAAATGCGTGAATGCTCCAGAAAGCGGCCGACGATACTGATCACCCGCACGTTTTCGGATATGCCAGCAATGCCCGGCCTTAATCGGCAAGTGTCACGAATAATCAGATCAATTTTTACCCCGGCTTGAGCCGCCTTATATAGAGCCGCAGTAATATCGATATCTTCCAATGCATTCATTTTGAACTGGATTAAGCCCGGCGCAGCTTCGGTATGTTTGCTGATTTCCCTATCGATTTTATCCAGCAGTTTCGACTTCAGTTTGTTCGGGGCAATCAGCAGATTTTGATAATTACGTTTGGGCACCAGGCCGGTAGTCAGGTAATTGAACAATTCGGTGAGCTCTTCGCCGATTTTTTTATCGCAAGTCAGTAAGCCAAGGTCGGTATAAAGCCGGGCCGTACCCGCATGATAATTGCCCGTGCCGATATGCGCGTATCGACGCAGGCCATTGTAATCTTGTCGCACGACGTAAATGACTTTGCTGTGGGTTTTTAAACCGACCACACCGTAAGTGACATGGATGCCGGCGCTTTCCATGCGATGCGCCCATTTGATATTGGCGGATTCATCAAAGCGCGCTTTCAACTCAACGACGACAGCAACCTGTTTGCCGTTTAACGCGGCATCAATCAGATATTGCACGATTTTAGTGCCGGCCGAGGTACGGTAAAGCGTCATTTTTATCGCTTGCACATTCGGGTCGCGGCTGGCTTCTTTTACAAAGCGCTCGACCGTGGCGACAAATGATTCATAGGGATGCTGCAATAAAATTGAACCTTGCTCGCGGATGGCATGGAAAATATTTGGCGCGCCTGCCAGTTTGGGATGCTCAACAGGATGGTGCGGAGGATCGAACAAATCGGGTCTGGAAATGCTGGCAATTTGAAACAAATCATTCATTGCCAGGCGCTGCTCAACAACAAACACATCTTGTTCTTCATTAAGCCCCAATTCTGCTGCCAGCATGCCGCTTTGCAGTTTTGCCATGCTTGCGGACACTTCCAGACGAATGACCGGCGCAAATCTGCGTTCGCGTAATTCCGATTCGATCATTTGCAGTAAGTCATCGGCCTGCTCTTCATCTTGTTCAGTCATGGCGTTTCGTGTCACCCGAAACTGATCACAAAACACGATCCTCATGCCCGGAAACAGCAAATCCAGATTGTTGGTTATCAAATCCGCCAAACCAATAAAAAGATGTTCATTACCCACTTGGATAAAACGCGGCACGCTTGGGCTGACGGGTATTTTAATACGCACCAGTGTCATATTACTGGACTCCAGTCCGCTCACACCGATGAGTAAATTCAGAGACAGGTTGGAAATAAAGGGAAATGGATGAGCAGGATCAATCGCTTGCGGCGTAATCAGCGGGAAAATGTTCTGAATGTAATGTTCGCGCATGGCTTGTTGCTGATCTTGAGAAAGCTCAACAAAGGGCAAAAAGCGAATATTTTCTTTATTGAGTAACTCAATCAGTTGCGTCAACAGTGTTTGTTTTTTGGCTTCAAGCTCACGAACCACGGCATAACATTCAATAATTTGCTGTTGCGGCGTGCGGCCGTCCACACTTAACTCACTAATCCCGGCACCGACTTGTTGTTTAAGACCGCCAATCCGTTTCATAAAAAACTCATCCAGATTGGAGCTGACGATGGCAATAAACTTTACCCGCTCCAGTAATGGCGTGCGCTCGTCTTCAGCTTCCCAAAGCACTCGTTTGTTGAACTCCAACCAGGTTAATTCTCGATTGAGATACCAGGTTGAGGCCTTAGGATCAAAGCGTTGCAGTTTGGTGTCGGATGTCGTTGTGGGTTTGATTTGATGAGTCATGGGGTGTTTGTTTACCGAGTTAAATGTAGTTGGTATTCGCTTGATGACATTGCTGACGATAAGGCAAAAAAAAGGGACGGTCCAGTTAAGTTGCTGGTCGTCCCGAGTAGGTCAACAGTGTTTTGTCTTAAGTGTATGGACTGAATTGGGTAATGTGCCCTTAAATTAAATGTTGGCGTTTCCCGAATTGCGGATAAGTATAACGGTGGAATTTTAACGTTTCGTTACAGTCTTTGTACTTCAGGGAGTATTTAGACTTAACTGAATGCCAATTGATTTTCGGTATACGTTGCCGAATTCGTAATTACCGGATTGCTGGGAAGACGTTGTTCAATAAAAAAACTATTGCCGGATATTTTCTTGGCCATCTTTTTTGCAGCTGAAGCCATGTCGGCAATCTCGACATGAGATCGGCATTCTTCGGTAGCTTCCGGGCTGATTAAACCTACAGATAAACTGATAAGCGGGAAAAAGCATTTTTCACCTGTCCGGTTTTCGGAATGTATGCCACCCGCTGTTACATCTTCCTGTTTGTAATAGCGAGGCACGATAGCTTCAAACGACTGCAAAATGGACTGGCATCGCTCTAACCAGTCCGTGCAGGTAAGTATCACAATAAAATCATCCCCGCCGATATGGCCTACTTGGCCGTCTTCTTGTGGAATGCTTTGGAATAGTAAATCGGCAACAGCCTTGATGATGTCATCCCCCGCACTGTAACTATAAACATCGTTAAATGGTTTAAAGTTATCCAGATCAAAGTAACCAATGCTGAAAGCAGTTTTACTGGCCAGTAGCTGGTTGATCTGCTCATTGATGGGCACGCTGCCAGGTAACAGTGTTAACGGATTGGCGTGTTTGGCGTGTTGAATCTGCTGTTGGGTAATGCCCTCAAGTAAATCCAGCAAAGTGCCGACACCGGCGTATTCTCCATTATGGGTAATAATAAAGGCGTGATCGCTGCGCATCCCGGAGGTCACACTTTTACTGACTTTCGCCAGCGGCGTGTTTTGATCGACATAAAAAGGCGTGTGATCAATAAATGTGCTGATCGGTTTTTTGCCGTATAGCTCTATGCCGTAACGACTGGAAAACAGCTTACTTAAAAAAAGATCCCGAAAAATAATGCCGGAGGCCAGTTGGTGATCAACCAAAGGCAAAATAGTTAATTCGGTGTTTTGCTGAAACAACTCCATGACTTGACTGATCGGGGTGTCCGCTGAAATGGGGGGTATCGCTCGAGTAATGCAGGCCGCGGTGGCGTTGCCAACATAATCTAAGTTATGTTGCTCTGGACGAGCGGTCACGAACAAGGTGCTGTCAACATTCTCAATAGTCGCTACGGCTGGACGGGCAAAGTAGTAGCCTTGGGCATGAGTGATGCCGAGCTTTTCAACGGTGATAAATTCTTCTTTGGTTTCCACGCCTTCGGCGATGACATTGCAATTTAAAGAGCTGGCGATGTCCTGGATGGACCGTACAAAATTCAGTTTGACCTGGTCTTCATGCAGGCCGCTGATAAAGTGCTTATCTATTTTGACGTATTCGGGCAATAGCTCTGACCATAGTCTGAGTCCGGAATAGCCCGCGCCCAAATCGTCCAGCGCAATTTCAAAGCCCATGCTTCGATAATGATTGACAGCTTCGCGCATCAGATTGTAATCATCTGTCGGCTGATGCTCGGTCAATTCAATTACCACCGATCGAGGATCAACACCAAACTGTTCCAGATATCGCAGGGTTTCGCCGGTTTTAAATCCGGGTTCGAGCAATACGGCGGGGCTGACGTTGATAAAGAGTTTCTCGCGAATGTCTAAATTGGCATAGCGCTGGATGGTCAATTCCCGGCATAAAAATTCCAGTGGGGCGCTTAGGTCATAGCGTTCA
>JABFRC010000156.1 GCA_013141375.1 Methylococcaceae bacterium
CGCAGCGCTGGATGCTGGTTGCACGACGCTGTTCAGCGAAGACATGCAACATGAGCAAGTGTTTGAGGATTGCCTGACTATTATCAATCCATTTAACTAACTTTAAACCCATGACCTCCCACCATTTCCAATTCCTCGAAACCGAATGGCCGTTGTTGCTTGAAGCTGCGACCAAGGCGGAAAGCCTGGCCAACAGCGATGCCCGCGCCGCCTGTTTTTATGCCAGGCGAGGTCTGGAGTTGGCAGTGGCGTGGTTATACAAATATGACCCGGCACTTAGATTGCCGTATCAAGACCATTTAAGCCCGTTGATTCATGAACCCAGTTTTCGGCAGTTGGTGGGTGAGGCGTTATTTACCAAAGCCAAACTGATTAAAGACCTGGGCAATCTGGCAGTACACAGCAGTCGTAAGATTGCACCGGCTGATGCCGTTGCCGCCACCCGCGAGCTGTTTCATTTTTGTTACTGGTTAGCCCGGACGTATGGGCAAAGGGCTCGCCCTGATCCAGGCTTACGCTTTGCGCCGGAGTGTTTGCCCAAACCAGCGGCGGCGCCTGTTCAAACGTTAGAGCAATTGCAAAAGCTGGAAGCGCAGTTGCATGAACGGGATGAAAAACTTTCGGAATTACTGGCAGGTAAAGCAGCACTCGATGAAGAGCTTAAAGCCCTGCGTGCAGAATTTGCTGCCGCCAAACAAGCCAATGTTGCCCAGCCCGATACCCATGATTACTCGGAAGCCGAAACTCGCGATTACTTTATCGACCTGCTGTTGAAAGAAGCCGGTTGGGAGTTGGGTCAGAAGAACTTTGAAGTTGAAGTCAGCGGTATGCCCAATAACCAGGGTAAAGGCTTTGTTGATTATGTGTTGTGGGGCGATGACGGCAAACCGCTGGCGTTGATTGAAGCCAAACGCACTCGCCGTGATGCCAAAGTCGGACAGCAACAGGCCAAACTCTATGCCGACTGCTTGGAAGCCCAATACCAGCAGCGGCCGGTGATTTTTTATTCCAATGGCTATGAACATTGGCTCTGGGATGATGACAATCACCCACCACGTGCTGTGCAGGGCTTCTTCAAAAAGCAGGAATTGGAACTGCGGATTCAGCGTCGTAGCAGCCGTAAAAGACTCGCCGATGCGGTCATCAATACCGAGATTGCCGGGCGTTATTACCAAACCCGCGCGGTGCGTCGCATTGGCGAAAGCTTTGAAGTGGACAATCAACGCAAGGCCTTGGTGGTGATGGCCACCGGTGCCGGTAAAACCCGTACCGTGATTGCCTTGGCCGATGTGTTGATGCGCTGCTTGTGGGCCAAGCGGGTGTTGTTTTTGGCTGACCGGGTGGCGTTGGTTAATCAGGCGGTGAATGCGTTTAAAAAACATCTGCCGGATTCGTCGCCGGTCAATCTGGTGACGGAAAAAAATACTGAAGGCCGGGTGTTTGTTTCTACCTATCCAACGATGATGGGACTGATCGATGAGGCCTCTGACGGCCAGCGCCGCTTTGGTGTCGGGCATTTTGATTTAATCATCATCGATGAAGCGCACCGCTCGGTGTATCAAAAATACCGGGCAATATTTGAATACTTCGATGCCTTTTTAGTTGGGCTGACCGCAACGCCAAAAGATGAAATCGACCGCAATACGTATGGGTTGTTTGATCTTGAAAGCGGCGTGCCTACTGATGCTTATGCCCTGGATGAAGCTGTCGCCGATAGGCATCTGGTGCCGCCCCGAGCGGTTTCGGTACCGCTGAAATTTCAGCGCGAAGGCATTCGCTATGACGATCTAAGTGAAGATGAAAAAGAACAATGGGACGCGCTGGAATGGAATGAAGACGGCACTGCTCCCGATGCAGTTGATGCCACTGCACTGAACAAATGGCTGTTTAATACCGACACCGTGGATAAGGTGCTGGCCCATCTGATGACCAAAGGCCAAAAAGTGGCGGGCGGCGATCGCTTGGGCAAAACCATCATCTTTGCCAAAAACAACGCCCATGCCGATTTTATTGCCGAGCGTTTCAACATTAATTACCCGCACTACAAAGGTCATTTTGCCCGAACGGTGACCTACAAAACCGAATATGCGCAAAGCCTGATTGATGATTTTTCCAACAAAGACAAAATGCCGCACATCGCCATCTCGGTGGATATGCTGGACACCGGCATCGACGTGCCGGAGGCCGTCAATCTGGTGTTCTTTAAAATAGTGCGTTCGAAAACCAAGTTCTGGCAGATGTTGGGACGCGGCACCCGGTTATGTCCTGATTTGTTTGGGCCGGGGCTGGATAAAGAGTTTTTCTATCTGTTTGATTACTGCCAAAACCTGGAGTTTTTCAGTCAAAACCCGAACCCTACAGATGGCTCGGCTAGCGAATCCTTGAGCACGCGCTTGTTTAAAGCGCGTCTGGAAATGATTGCTGAGTTAGACAAAAAACTGGCCCCCGGTTCGCTCATTGCTGAGCAGTCTGACTATCACTTTAATGAAACGCAATTGCGGGGTGATGTTGCCGCACTGCTGCATCGAAGCGTTGCAGCAATCAACCAGGACAGCTTTGTGGTAAGGCCGCTACGTAAATCGGTGGAGAAATACGCCAAGTCTGAAGCTTGGCAAACCTTGGCTACTGAAGACTTTACCGAGTTGGGGCAAAAGATCGCTGGTCTGCCCACTGAACTGGGTGATGAAGACGAAGAAGCCAAACGTTTTGATATGTTGGTACTGCGGACGCAACTCGCCATTCTTCAGGCCAAGCCGGATTTTGCCAGCTTACGCGAGAAAATTCAGGCTATTGCCAGCGCCTTGGAAGAACAAGATGCCATCCCCGCCATCAAAGCCCACATGCCTTTTATTCAAGCCATTGCCGTTGATGAATGGTGGGAGGATGTCACGGTGCCGATGTTGGAAACGGCACGGAAAACGTTGCGGACGTTGGTGAAGTTAATCGAGAAAAGTAAGAAGAACGTCGTCTATACCGATTTTGAAGATGAATTGGGCGATGAAACACCGATTGATTTGCCGCAAGTCGGCAGTGGTTTGGACCTGGCGAAATTCAGGGACAAAGCCCGGCAATTTTTAAAAGCACATGAAGATCATATCTCCCTGCAACGTCTGCGCCGTAATCAGCCACTGACGGTGTCAGACCTGACCGAGTTGGAGCGCATGCTGGTTGAGGCCGGTGGCTCGTTAGAGCTGATCAACCAAGCCAAGGCACAAAGTCATGGCTTGGGGATCTTTATCCGTTCGCTGGTCGGACTGGACCGAGAAGCCGCCACTCAGGCATTCAGTGAATTCATTAGTGGCACCACTGCCACGCCAAACCAGATCGAGTTTATCAATCTGGTCGTGCAATATCTGACTGAAAATGGCGTGATGGAGGCGGAGCGGCTGTATGAATCTCCGTTTACCGACATTAACCCGCAGGGGCCGGAAGGGGTATTCCCTTCCGCCAAGGTGGATCAGATGGTTAAAGTGCTTAAGGATATTTGGCAGAGTGCGGCGGCTTAATTTAGAGGATTTTACTTTATTTGAAACCCTTAGGGTTCTCAAGTAATGGACAGACAGTAAAAGTGAAATAAATTAAAGCAATTTTATTAGTATCCAAAATTATAAAAGTAAGTTACGTTTTTAAACCAGTCCCAGTTCTAAGTTGCAAAATCCTGATACAGGGTCAAATAGGCAATGGCTAAATACATATCTATAGAAATTTTTAAAAACTTTGCAGATACATCTAAACGTCCATTTGAGAATTTTATAGCCTTGCCCAAACTTAAATATCACCGCGTAATATTTATATTAAGTTTACGAAATAAATTATCAGCAAAAGCTGCACTTGTGTATGAAGCATACTTTTGCCAATCGTCATTCTTTTCGGTATTTGCATAATCACAAACGGATTTTATTATAACGGCTGTTGGCTTTGGGTCTGCAGCATATTCAGCAGCAGCCATAACAGCGTAGGCCTCCATCTCGATAGCCATCAACTCCCTGTGTTGAGTCGCTATCGATCTTGCGGTGGAGTCATCTGCAATTACGCTTGCGCCAGAAGCCATAGGTCCAACATGAATTTTTAGAACTCCGCTTGGAGAGGCTTCAACCCATCCCTCACGGATTTTTCCTAATACGGTTTGATCATCAGCCAAATCTGATGCAAGTTGGCTAACTCCATTATTAAGCTGCATTTGATGAGGTGCTGCTTGAAACACCGGCGATCCATTTATGTCTATACCACGCTTACCACTACCCCAATCCCAAGTTGGATCGGCGACGATGACATCGCCAAGATTACATTTACCCTGAATACCTGCACAAATTCCAAGCATAGCCAGGTACTTTGGTCGAAACATAATAGCCAACTTGGTAGCGACAGCAGCAGATGAGGGCATTCCTTTCCTATTTGCGCTTGCAGTAACGACTGAAACGTTACCATCTAAACCCAGAAAACGACCGAAGTGGTATGTAAGTGGATCGCCTTTGATACGCTCTGTACGCCATTCATAAGGCAATTTAAGTACAGCGTCTAACTCTGGAGTTTTTAGCGCAGTAACAATTGCCAGATCAATTTGTTTACTTCGATTTGCCAATCTTATATTTACATACTGCACGCGTCCGGACAGCACTTTTTTCCACTCATCAGAATCGACACAATACTGACAAATAACACCTCCCCTTTTGATGACCTCTACATTTGCTTCGTGAAGGAGCTCTTCTTTGCCAGTTATAAATAGAATATCAGTCGGTAAATTGACCTTACTATCAAGACAAATCATGTCGAAAAGCTCAATTCCCCCGTTATTGTCTGGCGTATCTCCCAATACTGCAGGTAAATGAAGGTCAATAATCAGCATATCGAAATTTTCAGTTTGCAGAAGATTTCTCGCAGCTTGTGCTGTAGTCTCCTGTTTGATATTAAGTCCATCTATCCCAGTGTTAGTAAGAACAGCAACTATTTCTTGTGTCTTGTTGTAATCGTCGTCAACAATCAAAATTTTCATATTTTTCGCCCGTTTATACTCTCATTTATCAATTGCTTTAACGCACTTCTCCAACCCTCTTGAATTGAGTTATAGTAAACAAGGCCCTTAAATGGAGGGGAGTAGCATTCCTTCAATTCGGCTACTAACTGCTCCAACGATTTTTGATTCGGAGCTGCTCCAAAGGAATCGAACATCGTAACGACAATTACAGGCACATTTATGGATCGAAGACACATCTGTGCAAGCAATTCGCTTCCGGCAAAATTTTCAGGAGCGCCTCCGCTTGGCTCCTGTTGTGATATATCAAAGATCGGCATACTCATGTCGAGCAAAATAAGGTCTAAATCATTTCTTTCTGCAATAAGAGCCTTGAGGCCACTGTTGAGGGATTTTGCAAATTGCATGCTTGCGGATGGAAACTCAGCGCAAATAAATTCCTCAAGTTTTTTTGTCTTATCCTCATCATCCTCAATGACTAGTATTTTCATACTCTACCTTCACAAGTTTGAAGCTCACCTCAACAACAAAAGATGAATTATCCATGATATAGAAATCAAGTTTTGGCTCTTTGTATATTGGTGAATTGATTGTAAGCCATATCTTATGTAGACCACTGCGGCCTTCGGCTTGAGCACGGCGTGGCGACTCATCGCTTTTAAGTGATTCTCGGAGCTTATTTAGTTTATTTCGCTCATCTTGAGTAATTTTCGTATTTGCAAGATTATTAGATACTTTTGCATTGAAGATGCCATTAAAAAACGAAACTTCTGCATTTACATTTAAGTTTTCCACCCTCACCCCTGAGCGCAGAACGGCATTTTCCAAAAGAACATAGAACACATATACCATTCCGTCCAATGTACGACCTGGCATCAAAGGGGCATCTCGCTGAGAAGAAACTGAAACGCCATCCCAACCTGCCGCATTTGACATGGTATTTTTTACCATATTTAGGGCGATATGAAAGGGGAAGTCAGCAGCATAGTCCTGCCGATCATAAACTTCACTCCTTTTGAACCAAGAGATAACAAGGCCTAGCTTATTCTGGGTATTGGTTTTTGCTCTAGCTACAGCGTTTAGCAAATCATTAACGCCTGGTGGAGAGACTTGGTTTAGAAGATTCGTTAACTGTACGAAAGGCTGCATCAGGCGTCCACGTATTTCTTCGTTTAATACACGTTGAACTTTTAACAAATTTCTATCAGTTTTTTCCCAAAGTATATCAACATAAAAATTTACAAAATCATCCATACTTGTAAAAGCTCTATCGTGTTCTTGGATAAATTCTCTTTCGATGTTAGAAGAACGGTAAACAAATAACGCATTCCTGTTTTCACCTTCATCTTTCAATTCGTGAACTATCTTAATTTGTATAAGTTCATCCTTGATGTATTCAATGACACTATCAAACTCACCTGAAAAAGTATCGAGCGCATCCAATATTTTTTCCCATTCAGACTGATACTCACCATAGCTTTCTTGTACTACTTCTGTCCAATATTGATTGCGTATGTACGATGCGCTTCCTTCTTCTCGGGAGGTTATAAGATGTTCGTCTGCCGCGGGTTTACGAAGTGTATTACTTAATGTGCCGTGCCTAACTCTAGTGCTTAAATACGCGTTAAGACCATGGTCACCACGTAAAAACTCATTTGTAACTTCAAAAAATAGAGCTTCGAACTGTACATCCGACTCAGAGCCTATATCTGGAGAAATAGAATGTAAGGTTGATAGCATCAAAGGGACAGACCCACCCTTCTCATCAGCAAATTTTGAAATTACTTCAGTGATTTTCTTATAGGTTAATTTTTCTGGCTTTGAGGATGATGTTTGAGACGAACTCTTATAACGTGCGTAGGAGTCACTAAGCTTTGTTCTCAATGATTTCTTAATTGCTTCGATTTCTACATAAACTTTACTCTGTTCGATCAGAGTGGTTCCCTTAGCTATTTCCTGTTGTTTAACGCGCTCTCTGATTTCATCTAGGTAATATGCTGCGTTTACAGGGTCTAATTCAGCAAGAAGGCGGCAAACTTTGATTCGTGCCTCTTCAATCTCTTTTGTTCCACCATAAAGAATGGTTTGCCTCATAATCTCGGTTGTCCAAACATTGCGGAGATAGGCTATAGCAAAAGGCTTTTTAAACTCGTCAATACGATGCTTAAAATCGGATGGTTCTTTGATTCCGTGAGTTTCTTGAAATAACTCAAATGAGTACCTCAATTTAGTGAGCCTATCTCTATCACAGTACGTTGAATACATATTAAACAATAGCGGCGTCGAAATGGAATCAGGCCAAATAGCCGGTTCTTTAAGTGCATCAGTAACCTGTTTAATCGGTAAAATAGTAGGTACATTCTTATTCTCAAGATAAGCAGTGACTGTTATGTCAACTGCTTCTCGTATTTGTCCTAATTTCAAAAATGCAAGTGCAGCCCCCCCACTAGATCGGATTTGTTCGCTACCAGTTGTGTTATCAATTAGCCATTGGAAATGTTTCGTAGCTTTTTCAGGACTACCAAACGCTAGATGATGCATTGCCAAATATTTCTGCTTTCTTATCTCACTAACTGGCAAAAATTGGTTGATTTTGCCAGTTGCTACTAAATCATAAACAGCTCGGGTGTATGGGAATAAAGTTTTCAAATATTCGTCATTTAGAATTGCAGATTTAGCTAGACCAATTGCGGCAACTGCACTGAAAGGACTTATATACTGTTCTCTTATAAATAAATTTCTAAGCTGGTTTGGCGGAAATGTGGTTTGTTCCTCATGAATTTCGTATAGGACTACTGCAGTCAAATAATGAACCCAAGAGTGTCCATAGAAGCGTTCAGACAAAGTAAAGATATCAAAGGCGGCCGAATATGTATTTTCAGATGAGCTGAGAACCTTATACAAACTTTCAAATGCTTCCTTAAGAACTCCTTGTTGGTTAGGGTAAGGTATATCGAGTCGAATACAAGCCTTCAATCTCATTACTTGAATCGACATATCCTCTGGCGATTTTCTTAAATATTCCTCTGAGTTTACTGATACGAATTCATATTCACCCTTGGTATAAGCTTCAATCAATTCTGCTCGTTTCTCGTTATAATCAATGTTTGTAATTGGCACAATTCCAAAGCCTCTTATGACGCCATTGAGGCGACTGTCCTGTGTTCGCTTACTAAGAGCAATTAGCGGCTTTTCTAATGTGGGAATCATATTCGCTGGAATTGCTTGATTTCCCGCCGCAGATTGGAGGACAAAAATTAAAGTATCGTAGTAATCAATAACGCAAGATTGACCTTCAAGAAATAAAATGGCAGATATATCATCAGAGCTTAAGTTAGGTAGCTCAAATATTTTTGCTCTGAAATAACGCTCAAGTACCGGATCATCTCCCCCTTCAAATAACTGCAATATCTCACTTTTTAAATACCCCTTAAGTCCTGTAGCTTCAATTCGTTTGCCAATGAACCGTATTATTGAAGGCATCAACCCATGGCCTTTACAGTCATCTTC
>JABFRC010000288.1 GCA_013141375.1 Methylococcaceae bacterium
GTTTTAACTTATCTCTAATAAATAGCACTTTACCTTGATACGAGGATTTTTTAAAGGGTGAGTTGTAATCTCGATAGCAATTGCTGAATTATTCTTATCCAAGCTCTCCTTGTAGTTGACTGACAAAGTGCTAGACATCATTTATCGGGTCATAGATACTTGCCGCCATTCCAACAACAAACCACTCAATATAAGGGGAGAACTATGGGTTTTATGCAGGGTAAACGCGTGTTGATTGTCGGCCTGGCCAGCAATCGCTCGATCGCCTGGGGCATCGCTCAAGCCATGCACCGCGAAGGTGCCGAATTGGCTTTTACTTATCAAAATGAAAAGTTGCAAAGTCGGGTCGAAGATATGGCCGCGCAGTGTAATTCAAATATTGTTATTGAATGCGATGTCAGCATTGATGAGCATATCGATAATGTCTTCAAAAAATTGGGCGAACATTGGGATGGTTTGGATTCTATCGTGCATTCAGTAGCCTTTGCGCCACGCGATGCATTGGATGGTGATTATGTAAATGCGACCACTCGTGATAATTTCCGTATTGCCCATGATGTTAGCTCTTACAGTTTTACCGCTTTAGCTAAAGCCGGTCGTTCGTTAATGGCCGGCCGGAACGGTTCATTGTTAACTTTAAGTTATCTTGGTGCTGAACGCGCTATCCCAAACTACAACGTGATGGGCGTTGCCAAAGCCAGTCTGGAAGCTAACGTCCGCTACATGGCAGTGGCTTTGGGTGCAGAAGGTATTCGGGTAAATGCAGTATCTGCCGGACCGATTAAGACATTGGCGTCAGCAGGCATCAATAATTTTAAAGCGATGCTCAGCAAAGCCGCAGATACTGCGCCATTAAAACGCAATGTCAGTATTGAAGAAGTCGGCAATGTCGCTGCCTTTTTGTGTTCTGATCTTGCCTCCGGCATTACCGGAGAGGTGACTTATGTTGACGCCGGCTACAATATTGCTGGCTTAGCAGCTTCCTAAATTTCACCGAAAAAAAAGGGAGCTTAAAGCTCCCTTTTCTGAATCCATCCGTTATCGGATTTTATTTTGCAGTTCTAATTTCAATATCAGCATCAGCCTGCAGACCAGCAATCAGCGCATTAAACTCAGCCTGACCAAATGCCTTACCAATATTCTTAATAGCAAGTGGCAGCTGCTTTTTATCGTCATCACTCATCACGCCTTCTCGTACCTTAGAAACACGCACAACTAATTGCTCGCCTGATGCCAACTCAGTTGACAACACAGTGGCTGTGTCACCTACAGGCTTAGCCGCTTTAAAAATAGCTTGTCTCAACTCTATGGGAACTTCATTGTTATTCCGCGCTAAGCTTGGCAACTTTTTCAGGTCGAATTTATATTCAGCACTAAGCGCCTGAATCGTTTCACCAGCCAACAAGCGACTTTTAATTTTCTGAGCTGTTTCTACAGCTTGTTGCTTGGCTTTTTCAAGTAAGAAAGCTGATGCAACTTGGTCTTTAACGTCCTGCAATGGTTTTACAGCAGCGGTTTTATGTTCCAAAACCCTTAATACCACTAATTTATCCGCACCAAATTCAATAGGTGTGCTGTTGTTTCCTTGCAAGACATCTTCAGAAAATGCAGCGTTTCGAATCTTTTCATCTGCAGCAATATCGTCGCCTTTGTCTTTACCAAATAAGCCGGTCTTTTTAATAGTCAGCTTTAATGCAGTAGCCGCAGCTTGTAAATTGTCCGGATTCTCGTAGCTGGTTTCTGTTAGCTTTTCACCTGCTTCATAAAATGCATTTTCAGCTTGAGCTTTTTGATACGCTTTAGTAAGTTCGGATTTCACCGAATCAAATGGCTTTACTTCACCAGGTAGTAATTCAGTTACTTTAATTAAGTGATAACCAAACCCTGATTTAACAGGGGCTGAAACTTCGCCCAGTTTTAATGCAAGTGCCGCGTCTTCAAACGACTTTTCCATTACACCAGCGGTGAACAGGCCTAAGTCACCACCTACCTTTGCCGATAATTTGTCATCAGAGACTTCTTTAGCCAATGCAGCAAAATCTTTAGTTGCTAGATCTGCTTTGGCTTTAGTCGCCTTATCTAATGCTTGTTGTTCACCGGTTTTATCATTTACAGCGAAGAGGATATGGCTGACTTTTCTACGTTCTTGTGTGGTGTAGACCGCTTTTTGCTCTTCGTAATAAGCTTTTAATTTTTCGTCTGTAACTTCTACAGACTTAGAGAGATCATCAAGCGCTAATTCAACATACTCAACAGAGACTTGCTCAGGTGTCTGATAAGCATCCTGATGTTGTTGATAGTAAGCTTGTATTTCTTCTCCCGAAGGCGCAGCTAGCTTGGGAGTTGCAACCGTCAGATATTCAGCATCCCGTTGCTGATTTTGAATTTTAAAGAAGCCCTCTACATCAAATTGAGTGGCAAAGCTGGTATCCACCACACTCTGCTGAAACTGCTCCATCACCAAGCTGCTCTTAATCTTGGCAATAAATTCTGGCGAGGACAGCTTTTGTGCGCTCAGAAGCGCTTTATATCGTTTTTCGTCAAACTTTCCATCCACCTGAAAATAAGGCAGAGAAGTAATAAATTCTCGAACTGTATCATCGCTAGCAACTAATCCAGAGTTACTTGCACTTTGTAATAAGACTTCGTCTTTGATCAGCTTATCCAGAGCTTGAGCTTTTAAAACCCCTTCTTCAATATTAGCGCCTTGAAGGCTTTGTCTATATTGTTCGTAGGCAGCATTCACATCACGCTGGTAAAAATCCCTATGCCCGACCGAAGCAACCGGTGGCTCTTTTCCTGTATCCAAATAATTTTGAATGCCCCACAACGCAAAAGGCACAGTAATTATTATCAAGATACCCCATGCAAAAGCTCCTTGAGCCTTTTCTCTAATTTTCGTCAGCATAATGATCAGTCCTAAAGATACAACATGGTTTCAAGCAAGGAATTAATTAAAAAAAAAGCCCCGAACCGAGCGGTGCGGGGCTTTAAATTTGGCGGAGTGGACGGGACTCGAACCCGCGACCACCGGCGTGACAGGCCGGTATTCTAACCAACTGAACTACCACTCCAAAGTCTGGTGGGTGCTGAGGGGTTCGAACCCCCGACCCTCGCCTTGTAAGGGCGATGCTCTCCCGGCTGAGCTAAGCACCCGACTAAAGAAATACTAGTTTACAGCATCTTTTAACGATTTACCAGCTTTAAATGAAGGAATTTTTGCAGCTTTGATAGTAATCTCTTCACCGGTTTGTGGATTTCGACCTTTTCGCTCAGCTCTTTCTTTAACAGAGTATGTTCCAAAACCAACCAAAGCAACTGAATCACCTTTGCTCAGAGCGTCAGAAACTGCACTAATAAAACCATCCAATGCACGACCCGCATCAGCTTTAGTTAAGCCTGCAGACTCAGCGATTGCATCAATCAGTTGTGATTTATTTACCGAATTGCTCATTTATTTCCCCTATGAATATCAGTTTAAGTGTTCTGTGCTAGGCCATTTGCCATCTCGATGCCGAATTATCCCGCCATCAGAAACGCGAGTATTTATATCAATAGCGTCAACTCAGTGTCAAGCTATAACTCCCTACAGACCAGCATTCATGGGCGATTCAGCAAATAAACCAACAAAAATCAAAACTAATGAGCAGTAAGAGGTTGATTTTTAGCTCTTGCAGCATCGACTTCAACTTTTGCAAGTTCCTCCTTATTTTTAATTTCAGCTGCAACCGGCAGGCGCTGTAAAGCAACCTCAAGCACCTCATCAATCCAATGCACGGGGCGAATATCAAGATTTTTCTTTATATTTTCAGGTATCTCAACCAAATCCTTTTCATTCTCTGCTGGGATCAACACCGTTGTTATGCCACCACGATGTGCAGCCAACAATTTTTCTTTCAATCCACCAATGGGCAACACCTCGCCACGCAAAGTGATCTCGCCTGTCATGGCCACACACGCGCGAACTGGAATTTTAGTGAGTGCTGAAATAATAGCTGTACACATTCCAATGCCAGCACTAGGCCCATCTTTAGGTGTCGCACCTTCGGGCACATGAACATGAATATCAGACTTCTGAAAAACTTCGTTATCGATCCCTAAAATATCCGCACGACTTCTGACTACGGTCATTGCGGCTTCTATGGATTCTTTCATGACATCGCCGAGTTTACCAGTCGCAGAGTTTTTACCCTTTCCTGGAATAACAGCAGTTTCTATGGTCAACAGTTCACCACCTACTTCCGTCCACGCCAAACCAGTCACCTGACCAATCTGATCATGCTCTTCAGCAAGACCGTAATTAAAACGCTTAACGCCCAAATAGCTATCCAAATTACTTGAAACCACTTTCACTTTGGACTTTCTTGGCTTCAGCAATAAGGACTTCACTACTTTGCGGCAGATTTTAGATATTTCCCGCTCCAAACTTCTCACACCCGCTTCTCGTGTGTAGTAACGCACCAAATCCCTTACAGCTTCTTCTGTGATTTCAATTTCTTGGGATTTAAGCCCATTGTTTTTAATTTGTTTTGGAATGAGATAGCGTAATGCAATATTGATCTTTTCATCTTCGGTATAGCCAGCCAAGCGAATGACTTCCATCCTATCAAGTAAGGCAGGCGGGATATTCATAGTATTGGCTGTAGCAACAAACATCACATCGGAAAGATCGAAATCCACTTCCAGATAATGATCGGAGAATGTGTGATTTTGTTCCGGATCAAGCACTTCAAGCAAGGCAGATGCCGGATCACCGCGAAAATCAGCCGCCATTTTGTCTATTTCATCCAGTAAAAACATTGGATTTCTGGTTTTAATTTTCGCCAAATTTTGCAGGATCTTTCCGGGCATAGATCCGATATAAGTTCGACGATGACCTCTAATTTCTGCCTCATCCCTAACTCCGCCTAAGGCCATTCGCACATATTTACGGTTGGTGGCTCTGGCAATTGATTCGCCCAATGAAGTTTTACCCACGCCTGGAGGACCTACCAAGCAAAGAATTGGCCCTTTAAGTTCACCTTTAACCCGTTGCTGCACGGCCAGATATTCAAGTATGCGCTCTTTAACCTTATCTAAACCATAGTGCTCAGCCTCTAACACCTGTTCAGCGACTTTTAAATCGTAACGAACCTTGGTTTTTTTCTTCCACGGTACATTCACCATCCATTCTATATAGTTGCGTACCACCGTCGCCTCAGCAGACATAGGCGACATTTGCTTTAATTTATTAAGCTCTCCCTCTGCTTTTGTTTTTGCTTCCTTAGACATGCCCGCTTCTGCAATTTTCTTGCTTAGCTCTTCAATTTCATTAGGCACGTCATCCATATCCCCCAATTCTTTCTGAATGGCTTTCATTTGCTCATTCAGATAATATTCCCTTTGGTTTTTTTCCATTTGCTGCTTTACACGTACTCTAATCTTTTTTTCCATCTCAAGAAGATCAACCTCTCCTTCCATTAATGTCATCAATCGCTCAAGCCTTTTGGCTATATCAGCAGTTTCAAGAATTACTTGCTTCTCGTTAACTTTTAAGCCCATGTGTGCGGCCATGGTATCGGCTAACCGACTTGGATCATCAATCCCCATCAAAGACGTTAAAACTTCAGGAGGGATTTTACTGTTCAATTTCACATATTGATCAAAGGAATTAATTGCGGTCCGCTGCAACACATCGCGTTCTTGATCAGAAATCGTTAATAAATCATCAATTTCAGCAACCTCAGCAGAAAAAAAACTGGCCGTATCTTGAAATCGTAAGACTTTACTGCGCTGACTGCCTTCAACTAAGACTTTTACGGTGCCATCGGGAAGTTTCAATAACTGTAATATGTTGGCCAATGTACCGACATCATATAAGTCAGCGACTTCCGGATCGTCTATTTCTGCTTCTTTTTGAGCAACTAATAAAATTTGTTTGTTATCTCGCATCGCCGCATCTAGCGCATCGATAGAGCGTTCTCTGCCTACAAAAAGTGGAATCACCATAAAAGGAAAAACCACTACATCCCGCAATGGTAATACCGGCACTAATACATTGCCGTTCGATTCTGATACGTCATTTCCGCTTAAGCCACTGATTTCGTTTGTTTCCACAATGAATGCCTTCAATATTTTATATTTCAGTTCAGCAGATTATGGGGGCCCCAATCAAAATAGCAAGGACTCAAAGGAAAAAATTAAACAAACCGACCAGGCCGAATAAATTTACGCTGCGGCTGTATTATGAAACTAACGCGGGTTACCGTGAGACCTCTCTTTTCCGTTATAATTTTAAGGATGATTATTAACTTAAGGGCTAAATAGCAATGTCTGAAATTAACAAAGTGGTACTTGCATATTCCGGAGGATTGGATACTTCGGTTATTCTTAAATGGTTACAAGATGTTTATGCCTGTGAGGTGGTGACATTTACCGCTGATTTGGGCCAAGGCGAGGAAGTAGAACCGGCTCGTGCAAAAGCAAAAAGCCTGGGCATCAAAGATATATATATAGAAGATTTACGAGAAGAATTTTCCCGTGATTTCGTATTCCCGATGTTCCGCGCCAACACTATTTATGAAGGTGAATACCTTCTGGGCACATCAATTGCTCGACCATTAATCGCTAAAAGATTGATTGAAATCGCTAATGAAACCGGCGCCACCGCAATCTCTCATGGCGCAACCGGCAAAGGCAATGATCAGGTTCGCTTCGAATTAGGCGCTTATGCGCTGCGTCCAGACATAAAGGTCATAGCCCCTTGGCGCGAATGGGATCTTACTTCTCGACAAACGTTGCTGGCTTATGCCGAGAAGCACGGTATCCCGGTTGAAATGAAAAAGGGTAAAGCCTCTCCCTACTCGATGGATGCTAATCTGCTGCATATCTCCTATGAAGGCCGAATTCTGGAAGATCCTTGGGCAGAACCTGAGGAAGACATGTGGCGTTGGACGGTTTCACCTGAAAATGCACCGGATAAAGCCACATACATTGAACTGACTTACCAACACGGTGATATTGTTGCGATTGATGGCATTGCCCATAGCCCGGCGCAAGTACTTGAAAAACTGAACAAAATCGCCGGTGAAAACGGTATCGGCCGCCTGGATATTGTCGAAAACCGTTATGTCGGCATGAAGTCGCGCGGTTGCTATGAAACCCCAGCCGGCACAGTGATGTTAAAAGCACATCGCGCTATTGAATCCTTAACACTTGATCGGGAAGTCGCTCATCTTAAAGATGAATTGATGCCACGTTACGCGTCATTAATCTACAACGGCTATTGGTGGAGCCCTGAACGTAAATTGCTTCAGACTTTAATTGACGAATCACAAGTCAATGTTAACGGCAAAGTCAGAATCAAGCTTTACAAAGGCAACGTCATTGTAGTCGGGCGCGCGTCTGAAACCGACAGCCTATTTGATGAAAGTATTGCCACGTTTGAAGACGACGGTGGCGCCTACAACCAGAAAGATGCGGAAGGCTTTATTAAATTAAATGCCTTACGGATGCGCATAGCAGCGAAACGACTGAAATAATTTTTAAGGCATGAAGCTCAGGTTTCATGCCGTTTTTTTTGATTTATGACAACTGGCATCTACCAAAACAAGGAAAAATTCAATCAAGCTTGTATAATCGCCCGCTAACTGACGATTATCACTAATTATAAAAATGAATGTTAGTACGCCTGCCTGTTCCTGGCTTGAGAGGAAGTAAATAATGAGCGATATGCGAGAAACCAAATCTGCGCTAGTTAAAATTGATGGAGGATTAATACGTTCGCATCAGCAATTGGTGAAAGTTAACAGAATGCTGCTGGCTGTCATTGCCTTCTTGATGGCTGGTATCATCGCAATTGGCGCTTGGTTAATGCCAAATGATGATTTCTTAGCGGAATATAAAAACACTGCGTCGTCCGTCTATCAGCAAGGCATGAATCCGGCTTTATCTGCCGAAGTCACAACCTTAAAAGGACAAGTGGTTGGCTTAGTAAGTGGCTCAATTGAAAGCAAATTAAAAACCTTGGAAAGCAGCATCAAGGGCGGGTCATTTGCAAACTCCCTGGGCACCATTGAAGATTTAAAAAACGACGTTAAAATCCTTCGCACTTACTCCGAACCTGAAAATAACCAGCCAGCCAACAACATTTCCAACGAACAGCTTGTACAAGAAATGTCGCAGCTGAAGCGACTTATTTATGCAACAATTGGATCTTGCGGATTAATGCTGGCGGCCGCTGCCGGAGTATGGATAAAAAACCGCAAACGTCTCCCACATATCAAAAATAACTTCTTAGGCAGACAATAACTGCTTTTTTAATCCAAAAAAAACCGCTCAGACTTTAAAAGTCTTGAGCGGTTTTTTTATAGTGCAAAGAAACTTATTTGCTGCTCAAGTAGTTATACAAAGCATCAACAGCTTGATCTTCGCCGTAACC
>JABFRC010000324.1 GCA_013141375.1 Methylococcaceae bacterium
TCATAAACCAGAGATAACCGAAGACTGCCAGCATCTGACCAATGCTAAGGTTGGAGTAAAACACCATCAGCATCGCGCAGGCACGAAAAATATCGAAGCCGAATAAGAACACCAGAAAGCTCAGGCGTGAGGCAGCATCGCTTTTCCAGGCAAAGGCCGTTGAAGTGTCTTTAACGGAACGGGCAGAATCAATGAGCTGGCTGCAGTAATGTTGCTCACGGTTGCTGGCGCGAATTTGATGAATGGCTTCCAGTGTTTCTGTCAGCGATTGCTGAAATACTTCGTAAGCCGAATTTTCTTTCGATTTTAGGTCCTTAACCCGAGAGCCGACTGCGCGGGTAAAGTAAATAACGATGGGATTCAGCAACAAAATGAATAAGCCCAGTTGCCAGTGCATCCATAACAAAATTACGCCGGTGCCGATAATCGTGAGAATGGCAACCAAGGATTTACTGACAGTCGTGCCGATAAAGTTATCGATGGTGTCGAGGTCTTTAACGAGGTAAGTCACCACGGTGCCTGTGCCCAGACTTTCGTATTCGGACATGGAAATGGTTTGTAAATGCCCGAGCAAGCGCTTGCGAATGCGGTAAACGATGTCTTTGGAAATCACCGAAAACTGCCGCGACTGAATCACACCAAAAATGATGGCGATAATTCGCAACACGACACTGACGACCAGGACGACGCCGATATACACGATGGGCAAATGCCATTCCGGCGGGGACAAACGGTCGATGGTTGCGGTCACCATGCCCGGTTTATGTAGTAAGACTTCATCGACTAGCAAGGGCATAATCAATGGAATCGGCACACTGACAATCATCGCCAAAATCGCGTTCAGATGCGCGTAAAGAAGTTCTTTTTTATGTTCCAGCGCAATATGCCGGATTGCGCGCCAGGTATAAATTGGGGAGGGCGGTTTTGCTTGCACGGGATGGGAGAATAGGATGTTTCAGATGGTCTGATTGTAACATCTGAGGCTAGTTGCTGCCGTTGTTTGCTCATGATTAAAGCAAGCTTCGGCAGGTATTAATCCTAATCAGCCGGGAATGCAGACTATTTCCCTAAGTAACGCAGTCGCATAGCTGCCCGCAGGCAAGGTAAATTCAAGTGCCAAAACATCATCAGTAACAAACTGCCAGCTTAAATCCGGCACATTTACCCGCAACGCACGTCTGTCCTGCTCGACATCAGAAGCGATCAAGCCTTGGGCCAGTTCGGGGTAGTCAGCAATGATATTTTCCTCTATAGCTAGCGCTTCTGCAGAGACGCCGGGCTCGCCTTTACCCCATAACGGGCCGGTGGGATGAATAATGCCGGCTTGCAGGCGTCTAAAGATCTCGTCATCGGGCTGATCGGACTTAAAAGTGCTATGCGAGCCATCAAAACTGAACGTATCGCCGGCAACGGCTTGGTTCCACAAGCCTTGGCTAATTCGATAACCCAGGATGTGATTAAACAAAAACGAACGCACAGCCGATAAATAAAGACTGCGCTGTTCCCGGCCTACTTTCGCACCTTGAAACATCGCCAAGGCTTTGTTGATATTCTGTCCTTGATTACCAAAACGCTGGCTGCCGAAATAATTGGCAATGCCGTGGTCTTTGATGGCTTGTAGTTGTTCAACAGCCTTTACGTTGTCACCTTGCCAGTTGCGAATGGTCAATTTAAAGCGATTGCCGGCTAACACTCCGCGTTTAAGTTTTCGGGCATGACGTGTGGCTTGCAAGACTTTGATGCTGTCGGATTCAAATTGGGTCCAGTCCGGATCGGCCTTGCCTGGCAACCAAACGCTAAACCACTGAGTGGTGACGGCGTGACGATCTTTTAATCCGGCGAAACTTATATCCCGCTGCCTGACACCGGCAAAGCGGGCAAGCATTCTGGCGACATATTCAGTGTTTTCACCGGTCTTCTGGATATATAAAAAAGCGTGTTCACCGGTGCCTGACGGTTCAAAAGACAGCTGTTCTTCGACAATAAAATCTTCAGGCAATGTGCGAATGTCGCCGCCTGCAGCAGGCCCGCCGTAGACGGTCGGCCAATTCGGAATGATATAAGGCACTGGCTTATTTTTCGATCAGGACGACGGCTTGTACGGCAATGCCTTCTTTACGGCCTTCAAAGCCCAGCTTTTCGGTAGTGGTGGCTTTTACGTTGATGAAGTCAATGTCCACCTGTAAATCAGCGGCAATGTTTGCGCACATTGCCGCGGTATGTGGCGACATTTTTGGTGCCTGGGCGATGATTGTGATGTCGGCGTTTATTAAACGATAGCCTTTCGCCTGTACGACGCTATAAACATGACGCAGCAGCACACGGCTATCGGCACCTTTGAATTCAGGATCGGTATCGGGAAAATGCTTGCCTATATCGCCCAAAGCCGCAGCGCCTAATAAGGCATCAGACAACGCATGCAACACCACGTCGCCATCGGAATGCGCTTCTAAGCCTTGCTCGTAAGGAATAGTGACGCCGCCCAAAATAATAGCGTTGCCTTCGCCGAAACGATGCACATCGTAACCTTGTCCAACTCTGATCATTGTTGTTCCATATAAAAAAGCGCTAAAGGTAAGTCTTCGGGCCGGGTGATTTTAATATTGTCAGGGCGGCCTTCAACAATTTTTGGTTGGTAGCCTTGCAACTCCAAGGCGCTGGCTTCGTCGGTGATGGCGGGGTTGCCTTCGGCGGCTTCCAGTGCAGACTTTAACATTCCATAACGAAACATTTGTGGCGTTAATGCTCGCCAAATATGACTTCTATCGAGCGTGCCGTGAATGCTGGTGTCTTGAACATTTTTTAGCGTGTCGTGAGATGACAAGGCCAAAATTCCACCGACCGGATCATCGACCAAGGTATTGATCAGCAGTTTAATGTCATCAGTTGTCAGGCAGGGGCGGGCGGCATCATGGACCAGTACCCAGTCTTTGTCCGAGGCTTGCTCCCTGATGAAACGCAGTCCGGAAAGTACCGAGTCTGCTCGTTCTTTGCCGCCGGGTGCGGTCAGGATATTGGCATGTTTTGATATTGCCAGCGTCGGCCAGTAGGGATCTTGTTCGGAAATAGCAACGACGACAGAGCTGAAAACCCCGGATTGTAATAGCCGGGTTAAGGTGTGTTCGATGACGGTTTGATCGCCAAGTGGTAGATATTGTTTGGGCCGGTCTGCCTGCATACGCTTGCCGACACCGGCAGCAGGTACAACGGCCCAGAATTTTGTTTGATGAGTCATGTGTGGCTAATCAGGCCGACAGATAGGTTGTTTGTAGGCATTATTTAGTTTTAATTTAAAAAATTATTGTGTCGCAAACGACGTATTTATTTGGATCGGGTTCTCGCACCCGAAGGCGAGATACTTTCTTTTGCGCGGCCAAAAGAAAGTATCCAAAGAAAAGGCCGCCCGGACACCGCTTGTTTCCTGCGCGCTGCCGCTGTCATCGGGGGTTGCCAAATGGGGCTCCTGCCCCATTGTCAACGCACGGCATCCATGCCGCGCCCCTAACGGGCTATTCCCGATGCCAACGTCAGTGCTCGGCGCGGTATACGGGTGTTTTAGATACGCTATGCGTAACATCGGTTATTTTACGATTTGGAAAAAGGTCTCATCTTCCCTGATCATCCCCAACTCATAGCGGGCTCTTTCTTCTATGGCTTCCTGGCCTTTTTTGATGTCCAGCACTTCGGCTCGTAACGATTCATTGCGCAGATTTCTTTTGTCCGCTTCCAGTTTTAATTCATCCAGTCGTTGTTGGTATTCATTGATTTGCGCAACGCTGCCGTCGCCTACCCAAAGGCGATATTGCAACAGACCTATCAGCACAATGATCAAGGGGACGAAGAATTTCAATGCCTGCACTCAACTATAAAATAATTATTTACCACGAAGCACACAGAGATGGCGAAGGAGGAGTTGGTCTAAAGATAGCCGTTCTGTTCATGATTCGACTAGCTCATCATGAACAGAATCTGGTTTGAATTTAGATTATTTAAAGAATGCGCTACGACCCGCGTATTTAGCCAAACTGCCTAATTCTTCTTCAATTTTCATCAAACGATTGTATTTAGCGATACGGTCAGAACGACTCAATGAGCCGGTTTTGATTTGTCCGGTACCTTTAGCCACTGCCAAGTCCGCAATAGTAGTGTCTTCAGTTTCGCCTGAGCGATGAGAAACTACGGCTGTATAAGACGCTTTATGTGCAAGATCAATCGCCGCCAAAGTTTCAGTCAGGGTGCCAATTTGGTTAACCTTGATCAGAATGGAATTGGCGATTTTTTGATCTATCCCTTGTTGCAGAATGGCCGGATTGGTCACGAACAAATCATCACCCACCAACTGGATACGTCCGCCGAGCTTTTCGGTCAACAACTTCCAGCCCGCCCAATCGTTTTCATCCATGCCGTCTTCGATAGTGATAATCGGATATTTATCCACCCAGTCGACAAAGAAATCAGCCATTTGTGCTGAATTGTAGGTCTTGCCTTCAGACGACAGATTATAAATGCCGTCTTTATGATATTCAGAGCTGGCTGCATCCAGACCTAAGTAAATATCGACGCCCGGTTTGTACCCCGCTTGTTCTATCGCTTGCAAGATAACGCTGATGGCTTCTTCGTTGGACGACAGATTGGGCGCAAAACCGCCTTCATCTCCAACGGTGGTTGACAGACCTTTGGATTTCAACACTTTGCTCAAGTTATGAAACACTTCCGCGCCGTAACGAATGGCTTCACGAAAATTAGGTGCGCCGACCGGCAAGATCATGAACTCCTGCAAATCAACACTGTTATCGGCATGCGAACCGCCGTTGATGATGTTCATCATCGGTACCGGCAAAATGAATTCGCCGGTGGTGTTTAAATGCCGATACAAAGGCTGACCAGCTTCTTTGGCGGAAGCGTGGGCCGCGGCCATAGACACGCCCAGCATGGCGTTAGCACCCAAACGGCTTTTACTGTCAGTACCATCCAGCGCGATCATTTTGTTGTCCAGTGCAGCCTGGTCAGCCGCATCCATGCCTAGCAATGCCGCACGAATTTCAGTTTTTGCATTGGCAACGGCGTTTAAAACCCCTTTGCCCAAATAACGGGATTTATCACCGTCACGCAATTCAATTGCTTCGCGCTCGCCGGTAGAAGCGCCTGACGGCACCATCGCGCTGCCAATAGCGCCGGAAGCTAAAACAACTTCGGCTTCCAGAGTGGGGTTGCCGCGTGAGTCCAAAATTTCTCTGGCACGAATATCTACTATTGCTGACATGATGCTTCCTTATAACGTGGTTTCAATAAATGTGGTCGCTTTAACCGCACGATCGATGGTTACTAAAGTTTCCAGTAGTTCTTTCATTCTGTGCAAGGGCCATGAATTTGGGCCGTCGCTTAGAGCTTTGGCTGGATCGGGGTGAGTTTCCATAAACAGTCCGGCGATACCCACTGCGATGGCAGCGCGCGCCAATACCGGTACATGTTCACGTTGACCGCCGGAGGAAGTTCCCTGTCCGCCAGGTAGCTGCACCGAATGCGTGGCATCAAATACCACCGGGCAATTCGTATCGCGCATCACTGCCAACGAACGCATGTCGGACACCAGATTGTTATAGCCAAACGAGACGCCGCGCTCACAGACCATAATCTGCTGATTGCCGGTCGCCTTGGCTTTATTGACAACATGCACCATATCCCAAGGCGCCATAAATTGGCCTTTTTTGATATTGACAGGAATGCCTTGCTCGGCAACTTGCTGAATAAAATTGGTTTGGCGGCATAAAAACGCCGGCGTCTGCATGATGTCCACCACTGAAGCTACTTCAGCCAATGGCGTATCTTCATGAACATCGGTCAATACCGGCACCTGGATTTGCTGTTTGACCTTTTCCAGAATCTTCAAGCCTTGCTCAACACCCGGACCGCGGTAAGACTCATGGGAAGAGCGGTTGGCCTTATCAAAAGAGGATTTATAAACAAACGGAATGTTTAATTCGGTGGTCAGTTCTTTTAGGTAACCCGCTGTGTCGATAGCCATTTGCTCGCTTTCAATGACACAAGTACCGGCGATGAGAAAAAACGGCTGGTCCAGACCTGCTTCAAAACTACATAACTGCATGTGTATTCCTTGGTTGCTTCATTTTTTGTAATGGTATCTGCAACTGATAATAATCAATCGATCGTTTTCAACTTTGTAAACCAAGCGATGCTCATCATCAATGCGTCGTGACCAGTAGCCTTGTAGTTCATATTTTAAGGCTTCCGGCTTGCCCAATCCCTGATAAGGACTGCGGCCAATATCTTTAATTAGACTAACAATACGCTTGTAAGCTTTTTTATCATCTATCGCCCATTGATTAAAATCATCAAACGCACTGGGCTCAAAGCTGATAATCATAATTTTTGTATATCAACATCAATTAGCTGATCATTTTCTACGTGAGCAAGCGCCGCTAAAAGCCGTGTTTTGTTCTCTGGATTGTTCAATAAATAAGCTGTTTCATCCTGTTCAATCTGTTGAATTTCAGAAATAGAAATTTCAATGGTTTGATGAGGAAACTGCGCCTTTATTGCAGCGATAAAGTTTTCATTTAGCTCGTCACTATTGATTTTATAGAGCGTATACATTTGATAGCCTATTGCTTAATGATTTGACTCAGTGTCCTGCTTTGTTTCATAGCCCTGCGTCTTTTTATGTTCAGCCGCGGCGACAATGAACCCGGAAAACAGCGGATGGCCTTTTCGTGGGGTGGAAGTGAATTCCGGGTGGAACTGGCAGGCCAAAAACCACGGATGATCAGGTATTTCAATGACTTCCACCAAACGGCCATCAATGGATTTGCCAGAAAAACGTAATCCGGCTTCTTCCAGTTTTTGGATGTACTGGTTATTAAATTCATAACGATGGCGATGACGTTCGGTGATGACATCTTTTTGATACATCTGAAACGCCAATGAGTCCGGTTGTAAACGGCATTGTTGGCCGCCCAAACGCATGGAGCCGCCTAAATCGGAGTTTTCATCGCGAATTTCCAGCTGTCCGGCTTCATTCATCCATTCAGTAATCAGTCCTATCACCGGATGCGGTGATTTTGGCAGGAACTCAGTGCTGTGTGCGCCTTCAAGCCCAGCGACATCACGGGAAAACTCGATAACAGCAACCTGCATGCCCAAGCAAATACCCAGATAAGGGACTTTATTTTCGCGTGCATAGCGGACCGTGGCAATTTTGCCTTCCACGCCACGCTCGCCAAAACCGCCCGGCACCAGAATGGCGTCGATGCCTTTTAATCGGCCAACGCCTTCTTCTTCAATCAATTCAGAGTCGATATAAATGATTTTGACTTTATTGCGGGTACGGATGCCCGCGTGAATCAACGCTTCATTCAATGATTTATAGGCATCGGTATGGTCAACATATTTACCAACGACGGCTACGGTCACTTCATTGACTGAATGCGCTAATGCTTCGACAACGGCTTTCCATTCACTTAAATCCGCAGGCGGTACGTCCAGTCGTAATTTATGGACGACGATGTCATCCAAACCTTGTTCATGCAGCAACAACGGAATGCGGTAAATGGAGTCGGCATCAATCGCAGAAATAACGGCCTTTTCTTCTACATTGGTAAATAGCGCGATTTTACGGCGTTCGCTCACTGGAATCGGTTGCTCGGAGCGGCAAATCAGGATGTCCGGCTGAATGCCGATGGTGCGCAGCTCTTTTACCGAATGCTGAGTAGGTTTGGTTTTGAGTTCGCCGGCGGAACGGATATAAGGCACCAAGGTCAAATGGATAAATAACGATCGGTCAGCGCCTAGTTCCACGCGCATCTGGCGAATAGCTTCCAGAAACGGTAAAGATTCAATATCGCCAACGGTACCGCCAACCTCAATCAGCGCAACATCCACCCCGACTGCGCTTTCATAAACGCGGCGTTTGATTTCATCGGTGATATGAGGAATCACCTGAACGGTGGCGCCCAGATATTCGCCTTTACGCTCCCGGCGTAATACGTTTTCGTAGATTTGTCCGGTGGTGAAATTGTTCTTTTTGGCCATCGTGGTTTTCAAAAACCGCTCGTAATGGCCTAAGTCCAAGTCAGTCTCTGCACCGTCTTCGGTCACAAAAACTTCGCCATGTTGGAAAGGGCTCATGGTGCCCGGGTCGACGTTGATATAAGGATCCAGCTTGGTCATCGTGACTTTAAGGCCACGGGATTCAAGGATTGCCGCCAATGAAGACGCCGCGATGCCTTTGCCAAGAGATGAAACAACGCCGCCGGTGATGAAAATATATTTGGTCATGTAAGATTAAGACGTCTGAGAATAGCGGGTGAAGATCAAAGTATTAACTGCGCATGCCGCAAATGCGATAGCAGATACAGACGAGTGAAAATCACTCTTAAAGACAGCCATTTTAATCGACTACGACGACTTCGTCATTGTCTTTCGGGGTGATTCGATCAAGTGAGCGAATCTTTGCAGGAATTGCGGGGGTGGAGTGGGAGTTTTTACTGGATTGTGGTTTGGGGGCCAGAACCACTTATTCTGGTTTTCGGCAGGGTGATGATCAAAAAAACCAACGCCATACCCGGAGATCTACCGTATGTCGTCGGCTAGAATTGAGCTGAACCTGGTTTTATTTCTTTTTGTTACCAATTGCTGGTTTAGGTAACGGATATTTCGCCGCAGCTCATTCACATTAAAATTGGCATGCAGCTATTAGCGAAAAAAATAAGATATGAAAAAAAACAGCCATCAGAGTTGATGGCTGTTGTTTCATGATTATTATCGTGGTGTTGTTTTAACGCAGTTTGCTACGAAAGCACTACGATCGTTACCGGACAGTTGTTTCTGGTCAGCTTGCTGCTTGCAGGATCTGAATACAGAATCCTTTGATTTATGCGGGTTCTCAGTCGTTTGGTTTGGCTCTTCTGTTGGTTGGTTTTGAGCTTGCGCACAACTGATTACGCCAGCAATGAGTGCAATAATTAAAATTGATTGTTTAAACATGGTATTAACTCCGATAGATGTAAGTAAAAATAATTTCATATACGTTAGGGCACTATCCATTTGGCACCACTTTCAGCGATATTCATATCGCTGACTAAAGGTCGAACATAGGCACCTTTTGAAGCAAATCGCTGACCGATACCCAGACTGATACGAGGATAAGCCGTTGTACCAGTCCGCTTCATCAAGAAATCCATATCTACCTTATGTGCTGTTGGCTTGGACTTTGATGAATTATTAACAGGCTGTGGTCCGTGTCCACCACCACCCATCATCATCGACTGAACTTCTTCCTGAACCTGCATGGCTTCACGCATTGATAGTGTTGCTTCGGCACGCTCAATTAAATAATCAGTGTGCAAGTTGTTTAACATTGAGGACAGCATCCACGAAAATGAATTCACCGCAAAATAGACCTCCGACTGCATTTTTTCATCAAGCAAGGTTAATTGCCGATATCTGATCCAGTCATTAAATCGCGTTAGATTTGCCGAACGCATTTTCGGCAACTCAGAACGTTGGATCAGCCAGGCGTTTTTGCTCCAGTCAACTGACCATGCCGGCATCTTTTCACCTGCCAGCGTCGAAGATACATAGACTGCTGACAACGGTGCGGCAAGACCAGTTAAAGAGTTATTCAGTTCATTATCTTTTAACCATAACAGCACTGCATCTTCAGGCTTTAAGCTTTTAAGTAAGGTTGCCGTTGAATCCGCTGCTGATTGATTTAACACAATGTCCTGAATGTCTGCACCGGACTTGGCAAGATGCCTACGCACTGTTGAAGCCGCTTTTTGTGCGAGTGCTGACTCACCTATTAACTGCACAATCTTGCCGGGTTTTTTCGAAGTGGATAAAAGCTGTTTACTGATAACGTCCGCCTCTAACTGAATGCCCGCAGAAAAATAAAGACTGTATTTGCCTTTATTCGCTTCTTCAGGCACTAGATCGACGCTCGGGAACCAGCAAGCCACTTTTTGGATTTCACAAAAATCCTGCACCGGTTGCCATTCACTTTCTGACAGCCCTGATAGCACCGCAAAAACCGGCTTTTCTTGCTGCCGCTTTTCCAGTTGCTCCGCCCATGTGGAACTAGGTCCATTGAGTTCCCAGACATCAAGTGCCCATGTACGCCGGCTATGTAAACGTTTCTCAATGGGTGTGATTCTATGTTTTCCTGCCGTTGCAACATTGACATTATGCTGATTCAGTATTGCATTTAAGGTATCTACAAACACCTTGCGTCGTTCGGGACTTACATCAGGCGTAATCACTGTGGCCAGATGTATTTCCTTTTCTGCAGCGCCGGGTGACCAAGTTTTCGACAAGGTTTTCAAGTACGCCGACACCGCACGTAACTCCTCATCTGTGAGCTCATAGCGCGGCATCAATGCACTTAATTTCCGTCCCGATACATGTTGCCCCAAACGCACCGCCGACCTGAATGATTTGTCATCATAAGGTTTGGGCGGGGTAGATAAACTCTTATTAAACAGTCTATCCACCTCAACAATCACCGGGTTGCCACCTCCGAATATCGCGCGACCTGAAATGGGGGGAATGGCTTCATTACCTTCCACGCCACCCAGACCACTGCGAAGATGACACTGAACACATGCGGCCTGTTGGCCTCTTAGCTTGATGCCACCCTCACGATCTGCAACGATAGGTCGACCATTTGACGATTTGCCTTCCAGATACAGCTGACGACCCTGGAGCTCCAGAGCAGTCAGTGTCTCTGATGGGATCCCTCCCGCGACTGGCGCGGAAGGGTTGGCAATAGCCTTGGTTTCTCCTGGGTTGGAGGGCTCAGCGCCGACCACGAGGGTCTGCGCGCCGAGCAAAGCCAATACTATGAGTTTAAAGGGACTCATATTAAGGGACCAATACCAAGGTTGGAGTGACTACGCCAGTGGTTGGGTTAACTGTACCCACTGTTGCAAAGGTCGATACACCCGCCGCGTTTGTTGCCTGTACGCGGATGTAGAACGATGTACCCGTTGTCAAACCACTGAGTGCGTAGTTAACAGGATTTCCTGTGTTGGCACCCGGCACCACTGTTGATACCAAACCTCTGGTGAACGTGGCATTGGTTGCACGTTGCACGGTAAAGCCGGTTTCGTTAGTAGCGTTATCAGTCCAGCTCAGGTTGATTACACCAGGAACCCCTAAAGTGGTTGTTGCTGTCAGCGCTGTTGGAGCCGCTGGAACCGTTAAGTCAACCACATTGGAAAGTACTGGCGTTGATGACGGTGGTAATGCTGGTGCAACAACACCGGTAGCATTGATTGCCGTTACCCGGTACTGATACGTACCTGAAACTACCGGTGCCACCAGGTTATTAATATAACTCACTGCTGTATTAACACTGGTTGAATTGGCAGCCGTGCGGGCAACCGTAGCTAGCGTTGTCCAAACCGGAGGTGTAGCACCTGCAACCGTCGGAGTGATCAGACGTTCAATCACAAAGCCGGTTTCGTTGCTTGACAAGTCAGTCCAGGTCAAGGTGATGCGAGTTGCGTTAGTGATCACAGCAGTCGGTGCACCTGGGTTCGCAATGGCAGCCCCCGTTATTGTTACCGGTGTTGTTGATACTGCGGCTGAAGCAGCTGCTCCACTCACTGATGCGACTGTGTAGCTATAGGTTACGCCAGGTAACGCAGTCGTATCGATGTAAGTTCTAAGCGTACCGACAGCTGTTTTTTGAGTAGCCGTGCTGGTTACCGCATAGAACGTCGGTGCACCTGTTGCCAGACCAGTTGCCTGATCGATAATCACCCGTGAAATCTGGAAGCCGGTTTCATTGTTAGACGTATCAGTCCAGCCAACTTGAATGCCGGTTGCAACTGAAGTAGCAGTTGCCGCTGTGGGCGCACTCAAGGTCAGGCCAGCAGTGATACTTGCCGACAGATTACCTGTTGGAGTGACTGCCGATACCGTGTATGTATAGGTTTTGCCAACAACTGCGGTAGCATCAGTGTAAGTGCCTTTAGCCCCCGTGCCCTTAATAATCGAATATCTGGTATTTACAACTACCGGTAATGCTGGGTTGGTGTTATCGGTACGCGTGATGGAATATGCAGTTTCAGCTGCAGTGTTATCGATCCAGCTTAATACTATGGACGTACCCGTCGAAGTCACTGCAGTGAGCGCAGTTGGTGCACCGGTAATAGCGGTTGCTGCTCCACTATGAGCTTCGTTAGAAGGTAAAGAGAACGTTAAGCCGCCAGTCGCCGGAGCAATGGGTGTATTGGCCGCAACAACTTGATAGCTGTAAACCTGACCTACTGGTAATAAAGCCGTGTTGGCGGTTGCATCAGAATAAGAGGCTGCGCCGATGGCTGTACGTTGAGTGGCCGAACGATTAACTATCGCTATAGTGGTGTAAACCGTTCCTGCTGGAACTAAACCCGTAGTGGGATCAAGTGTTACTACTGCACGATTGATATGGTAAGCCGTTTCAAACGTGGAATTATCAATCCAGTTCAACACTACGCCAGTCGCTGGAGCTACTGGTAATGCAGTCGTCAAGCCCGTTGGAGCAGGTATGATCACTGTGGCATTCACCGGTGCGGTGTAAGCCGAATAGCCAGGAACTGCAACTGCAGGAGCCACTACTACCGGAGTCACCACCGCACGGACAGTGTAGGTGTAAGGCGTGCCGACAGCAGCAGTGACATCGCTATAAGTGACTGCGGCGTTAATAGAGGTGCGTTGCGCGGCAGTTCTTGCGACGGTGAACACTGCTGGAGGCGTTAAGCTAGTGGTATCGGTACGCACGACTTCAAACGCTGTCTCATTTGCCGACATATCCGTCCAGCTCAAAGTCACGTTGGCACCTGCTTGTACTGCAGTCAATGCAGTCGGTGCAACAATAGACAAGGTAACATTGGCTTGGTTGGATGGAGACGACATCGACACAGTGGCTAATGCAGGAGCAACAGCGGCCACTGTTCTCACAGCGCGGACCTGATAGATATAGCTTTGTCCAGCCGCCGCGGTCGTATCAGTAAATGTGACCAGACCGGTAGTGGCAGTGCTTAACGCAGTAGAGCGTGCCACCGTACCTACAGCAGCAAATACTGGTGCTGCACCCGGAGTTGCAATTGCACGTTCAACCTGGAACGAAGTTTCGTTAGTTGATGCATCCGTCCAGCTTAAGCTGACACCCACCCCTGTTGGGCTGGCGGCTGTCAAGCCCGTTGGCGCTGTTACTGCTACCGCACCAGTCACTTGGCTAGATGTGGCAATCGGGCCCAGTATTGTTCCACCTGCAGCATCGATCGTAAGCGCTCTGACGCGATAAACGTAACTTGCGCCCGTTGCCAGGGTGCTATCGGTATAGGTCAGGGTGCCTGCAGGCAGAGTAGTGCTTAAAGATACCCAGTTAGCAGTAGCCAATAGACATTGTGCGCTAGTACCTGCACAACGCTCGACTCGGTAAGCGGTTTCTCCAGTGGACGTATCAGCCCAGGTCAACAGGGCTTGAGTGACGCCATTCACGACACTGGATATTGGTGCAGCCAAAGTTGGCGCCAACAATTCAGCCGGTGTCAGCGCGCTGACAGCTGCAGTGAACTGGGTATTGAAGTTAGCTTTTGTGGCGCTAACGCGGAACTGGTACTGCGTGGCAGGCGTCAGGCCAGTTACTGCATACGTCACCAGACCACCGGCCACACTTGCAGGTGCAGTGCCTTGTGGTAACCAGGTGACACCGTCAGTACTGAATTCAACCGCAAATCCGGCTTCATTGCTGGCATTGTCGGTCCAGGTCAGTGTTAGCGTTCTGGCGGTAATTGCCGGAACCGTGCTGACAGCCAGACCTGTTACCGCTGCCGGTGCTTGCGCCAACGTGACAACGCTGGATGAATTGCTCAAGGCACCGTTATCAGCAACTACTCGGTAGTCATAATCAGTGTTAGCAGCAATGGTCGCATCTTGAGCAGTCAGGATGTTGGCAGCGACTGTTGCAACCGTTGTCCAGCCAGTGGCTGCAGTCACAGCAGTGCCAGGCGCAGCACGCAACACGCGGAAGCCGGTTTCGTTGGTTGAGGATTCAGTCCAGCTAATGGTTGCAGTAGTGCCAGTGACAGTGACCGGAGCAACTACAGGTGCTACCGGTGCCTGATTTACGGTAAGGGCATTCGCAAGGGTGATATCGCTATCGCCTTTGCTGTTAACGGCAATCACTCTGTAAGAGTAATCAGCATTTAATGGCGCGGTAGTGTCCTTGAAAGTCAAGGTATTGGCAGCAACAAGTGTAGTGCCGACTTGCGCGTAAGTACCAATCACGCCATTGGTGATCATGGCGCGCTCAACACGGAAACCGGTTTCATTGCTGGACTTGTCTTGCCAGGTCAAGTCAATTGCTCCAGTAGTCACTGTTGACAGCACAGCAGATGAAAGAACTGGTGCAGCGGGTAGCTGGATCAAACTGAGAGCATTTGACGCGTTACCGGAAAGCGCACCGTTGACAGCAACTACGCGGTATGAGTAATCGCTATTTGGTAATGCTGTTGCATCCTGGAACGTTGTGATGTTGGCTGCTGTCAAGTTTCCAACTGGCGCATAGGCTCCAATAACACCATGTAACACATCAGCGCGTTCAACGCGGAAATTAGTTTCGTTACTGGAATTATCAGTCCATGTCAGGTCAACTGCCCCTGCTGTTGTCGTTGAGATTGCAACGGTAGACAGCGATGGTGCTTTTGGTGGTTGCGTAAGCAGTAAGGTGCCTGAAACTGCGCTGTCACCTTTGCTGTTGGTTGCAAAAACCCGATAGTCGTAATCCAGATTAGGATCTTTCGTGGTGGTATCTTGTGCCGTGGTTACATTTTTACTTGCTACAGTGGCTGCTGTCGTCCAGGTATTGGCACCCGCCGGGCTGCGTTCTACCCGGAAACCTGTTTCGTTGGTGGCGTTGTCAGTCCAGTTGATATCAACAGCAGTTGGCGTAACTGTTGAGGCAGCTACTGTGTTTATTGTCGGTGCAGCAGGTGTCTGTACAAACTCCGTAAACGTGGCTGATGGTGTTTCACCTGCTTGGGTCACAGCAACCACGCGAAAGGCCAGGTTCGTATTTGGTTTTGCTGTTGCAAGACCTGCAAAATCAGTTTCAAAGCTCTCTTTGTTGGCAATGACGTTGATTTTGCCTGGTTGATCGAGTTTTAGAGTGGCAAAATCGGGGATTTTGACAAATGACTCCGTTGTTAACGATGTCGCATTGGCATAGGCTTGCGGCACGCCATCAATGGTGGGTGCATATTCAACCCGGAAGCCGATTTCATTGGCCGGGTTGCCGGATTTGGTAGGGTTACCATTTGCATCAGTACCAGGAATGAATGCACTGCCAGAAACAGGTGTAGCATCCGTCCAGGTGACCTTGCCATTGACCTCATCCAGGGCAACGCCTGTTGGCGCACTAGGTGCTACTACAGGAATTGGCTTGAAGATCATCGGACGCATCAGGTCGTTTTCTTCATGACCCAGAATATGGCAATGGAACACATATTCCCAGCCATAGTTCTGGATGTCGTTGATGACGGCTGGTTTTGTCACAGGCAGGTTAGTGACGGGATCGATAGCAGGCAAACCTGTGTTTGGATCGAGTACCGCTATACCAGGGATGGCTTGACCCGTCAGAAGATCGTATTGCAGGAAGGCTTCAGGGATAACGGAGCCTGGAGCTGCTGCGCTATAGTTCATTGAAGTATTGGTGTCATCGTTAGGATTTAAGGTTGGATCCTTCAGACGTACGCTGTCCGGTAAACCAAATGGTAGAGCCGGGGTGATTGGCTTGAGCGCAACAATCACGTCCTGGAACGGCCAGTTTTGTACCGTTTCCTTCCAGCCCGCTTCATCCGGCGTCGGATTGACTAATGTGTTTGTAGCATCATGGTTAACCCGCGCAAGGACTTGCACGTTATATAAATGGAAGTGGATAGGATGGTTATCGGCATCGTTGTTTCTGATATGCCAGTACTGAACTTTTCCTTCCTCAACTATTTCGGTAGCTTGGTCGATGTAGCCGATAGGCGTTTCTTTGCCAGCAATGGTCAACACTTTATTCGTACCAAAGTTAGCGATCAATCGACCAAAATTAACGTCTTCGCCGCCTTCGATACTTTTATACTGTATATCTAACCCTGTGTGAGCGGTCATCCAGTCATTTAACGTCACTGGAATAGGTTGGCCGGCAACATCGGTTAATGGGTTGCCTGTGGCTGGGTCAATTTTTACTGTGGGTTTGCCATCGTAAACAACACCACTTTCGATGTGAGCATCCGCTTTGGCTGCGTAAGCCGCAGGCAATACGGTTGCCAGTGGGCCACCATTACCGGCTGGATCATAGGCCGGGTCAGCTGCAGAGGCAGCGACCTTGATTTGCATGATGGTGCGCGTATTTGGGCCATAGCCTGGCAAGGTCGTTGGCGCGCCACCTGCAGACGTACGATCCGGGTTGCCGGTGAAATAATCGTAATTCGGGTCGCCGGTTGGGATAGGGGCAACCGAATCATTGTACATAATCAGTGTTTTTCCGGCGTATTGCGAGAAATCGATCACGGTGTCGCCACGTTCGGCGTTGCCCAGATAGAAGCCGCCACTGACTTCATCACCCAGGACATTATTCACCAGGTCATAGGCGAAGTTGATGGCCTTTGGTGCGCGTATCACGGGGTGTGGCAGCAGACCGGTTTCATTGCCAAACTGAATGATGGCAGGGCCGGCTGTCGCTGGATCAGGAATGCCGCCTACGCGTCCTGCCACAGTAGTAAGCGTAACAGTAGCGCCAGTGCCGGTGGGGTCGGTAATTTGTACTTGTGGATTGGAATAACCGGAACCGACATTGGTCAGGGTAACGCTGGTAATCGCGCCCGTGGCATCGAAAGTTGCAGTTGCTGTTGCGCCGCTGCCATAGCCTGGTTTTGTACTCGGGCTGATCGGGGCATCAATGATGGTAACAACTGGATTGCTATAACCTGCACCGCCGCCATTGACCGGTATGGTAAAGCCGTTTGGCAGGACTTCCGGCACCATTTTGACTTCAGTATTGGTTCTGCCATCGCTGCTGGTCACCGAGCCATCGGCTTCCCATAGTGAAAGATTGAAATAACGGTCGTTGGCACCGTTGAGAAAGCGCACACGATAGGCTTTCGGATCGACAGTATAAGTAGGATAGGCCACGCCATTGACCATTGCAGTATCCATATAGGCTTCAGGTGACGTAGAAACACTGCCGTAATCACCCGTTGGTAGTGGTAAAAGCGGTTGCACGAAGGTAGTGCCCGCTCCTGCTACCGTTGGGCCATAATCCCAGCGCCCTGCAGGGTTATCGATTAACAGGGCACTATTGGTTGGACTTTTAATAACAGCCGGTTCGTAGACATGCGGGAACCACAGGTCACCAGGTTTGCCCCAGTGGCCTTGATCCCATTTTGCATCCTGGGTTGCGATATCATTGGGTACAAAGGTTTTATCCTGGATCACCAAGGGTAACATGGGCATGGTTGACGGAATCGCAGCAGCAAGTGCAGCATCTTCAGCCGGATCAACCACAAGGTAAGCCGTAGCCATGCCCACATAAGCGTTTTGACGAGTCAGGCCGAAGGTGTGATCGTGGTACCACATCAAACGCGCTGTTTGATCATTGGGCCAGTAGATGGTTTGCGCCGCTTCACCTGGATCGGGCATGTCGGGTACGTTAAAAGCCCGATCGCCGCGTTTGAGTATCGGGTCTAGCAATGGATCTGTTTCTGCAGAAAACCATTGGTGTGGCGTACCGTCACTGATCCAGGGTGAGTCGCCGCCATGTAAATGGATGGCAACGCGGTTTTGTGGAAAGGTACTGCCGATAATGGGCGAGTTACCAGCGCCAGGTAGGTTTTCGTCCACCGGCAGGAACATATCGCCTTTGTGTTGCAGGATGCCATTACCATCTAAACCCGCTCTGCCTTTGGGTAGCAGGTTGTTCATTTTGATACGTGTTGCGACGCCTCTGGTGGCGATAATCGCGGCTCCCAGGTAATGCGGTTTGTCAAAAGCGATGGCTGCGACCATAACCGGTTTGCCATCAATGCCTTTAACTATGGTGTGATCCCATTTATTGGTAAGGGCGTCAAAACCTTTTTCTTTGGCAACATAAATTTGTGAGCCGTCAGGGTATTTCAGTGAGTATGGATGACTGGATAGGGTATCAGCTGCCTGGGCATTGGTTGTCGCACGATCAATCTGCACATAGCCACGCAGCGTGGTGGGTTTGATCAAATCTCTGTGCATCTTCTCGGTGTATTCCACCACGGCTATTTCGTAATAATCCGAGCCGGGATAGGAGGCGCTGTCCTTGGTGGTGACTGAGATGTATTGACCTAAGTTGTTAGCGTTAGCGGGTGTCAAGCCGGGTAAGGTATCCACGAACTTTCTAAGTTGCGGGCTGTTGGCGTAGTAAGTGGGGATTTGCACTAAGGCGCCACCAGGGGGGCAAGTGGGCGCCGACGGCACAGTAAAGTCGACGGCTGAGCCATCGTCACAGGCAGGCACAGCGCCAGGACCTGCTTCGGCTAAATGATTGGTTGATAAGCTGCCCAGCGCAACTAACACGGCAATCGACAGTCGTTTAAGTTGCAGTGTTGCAGGGCTTTGGTTAGTTGTGGCGTTCGGTTTCATAAAATATCCTTCGTTGAAGTCATTATTGATGATTGTGTTGCTGGTTGGGGTTGAGCAATGCTGTCAGCTGGGCAGGCTTGGGTTAATTCAGACCCTGGGATGCAGTTGCTTAGGCGATGGTGTCTTGCAGGGAATTTCATTTATTTTGTGATCCTCTTTGCACTTTTTTAGGTTGTGCAAATTATCCCAACCAGAAACCACTATCGAAAAGGGTGATATGTCCCGCATTTTTTGGGTGATATGTCCCAATTTTTTTAGGTGATATGTCCCGATAAAATCGGGTCATATGTCCTGCAGATTCGGGACAATTGTCCCGAGAGGTTCGGGACAATTGTCCCGGCATCAAATGCAAATATTTCTGTCATTTATTTGAAAAAATAAAATGCACGTCGAATGAGTCAATTGCATTTTTGATAAAAAAACTGGGGGCTTAGTCGTAGGTAAATCTGTAGTAATTGCAAGGCATGACGAGGCTTAGGCGGTTCTATCGGTCATTGTCTGGCGATATTTATAAAGCCTGAAGTGGTTCGATAGTAGGATTTTTTTATTCGAAAAGTTATGCGTTTTTAATGATTTTAGAGCGAGTGTTTAGCAAGCAATGGGGCTGGATGTGGTGAATTTTTTTGCAAATTGAATGTCGGTATTTTTTTTGTAACTTTCTGTTTTTATAGGGTTTTGTAACATAGCTCATAATTACATGAGACTTCGCGTGGCGGGCAGTTTATAAAGCCGCAGTGCTGTAAATTACTAATCTGAAGATCTGGTAGTGCCAGTAAGCGGGTATGGCTAAATCTCACAGCTACGCCAACTGATTTATATAGTGGCATTTCAGTACGCACAACTTGGCCTAGGGCTGCAAACCCTGCGCTTGTTTTTAATCGGGTAAAGATAAAGACTTGGCTATGTAAATCTAGTGGCTGAGGTAGGCGCATCAACAAGCCGCCAGGGCTTATGTTGTCGGCCAAAGCGATTAATTTGAAGCGTTGTCCGCGGTTATTGATACTGCGAACAAAAACTTGGTAGGTTATGTGGCTGCGGCATTCTGCGCGGCGACAATGAAGTGTGGGCTGGTGTGAGGTGTTCATTACATCAATAGGCCTAAAGATTTAGTGCAATTGATGGTTACATGGAGCGGAAGCTGATAATAGGGACAATTATCCCGTTTCAAACGGGACAATTGTCCCGGATTTACAGTTTGGAATTGTTGTTGTCCAGGCCAAATTGATCGGCTTTTAAGCACAATTCAACTTGGCTGACGACGCCTAATTTTTCGTAAATAATCGAAAGTTGGTTGCGAACTGTCTTTTCGCTGATGCTAAGCTTTTTGCCCATGACTTTTGCAGAGAGGCCTTGGCAAGCTAAACGGGCGATACTGGATTCTCTTTCGGTGAGGTTTTTACCAAAGCCGTTACCATTGTTATTTAGTTGCTGTTCTGCGGATTGCCAGAGCAACTTCGTTAACTGGCGATCAAACCATTCATGACCGGCATGAACTGAATGGATGGCTTTAAGCAATAAAGCCCCATTTTGGTCCTTGGCGATAATTCCCGCTGCTCCGGATCTTAGAACTTGAAGATGGGTGTTTAACTCGTTATCGTTGGAAAAAATCAGTATTTTAATCAACGGGCAGGCTTCAGTAAGCTTGGGAATTAGCTCACTTAACTCGTTATTTGAGAGGATGAGGTCTAGCAGAAGTACGTCCGGCTTAAGGCTGTCGACTAAGGGATGGACGTCTTCTAGGCTATCAGATTCGGCGACTATTTCGATTAGGGGCTCATATTCAATCAATGACCGCAAGCCAATGCGGATGATTTCGTGGCTTTCAACAATCAATATCCGTATGTTTTGGTTAAATAACGCTCTGGACATTGTTTTTTATGCATCCTTCCTATGCGATCCGTTAAATACGGAGTTTATTTTATTAAGCTTATAGTCATTAGGGTAACAAAATTTCGTTACTACTCAAAACTAATCGGGAAATGATTTTGGTTGTAGATGCTCTTGTTTAACGCTAGATATTATCGTCAAGTTTTTGACGCAGATCAAAAAAAATAATTTGCCACGGCAAAACACATTGTCAAAATATGTTGATTTTAAAAGTACATGTTTTGTGTTCTAGCACGTTGAATATTTGAGTTGGAACAAAAATACGTTTGCTTACAAGAATGCGACTGTGGGGGTTAATATCAAGCAAACCCCAGCGCCAAAGTGGGCGCGTTGGGGTTTGGATGAGTTGCAGTAAGAATTAAGCTGCTTGAACAGCGATAGACGAAGCCGTATGTGAGACTTTGTTTTGTTCGGTAAAGTAAATCAAAGTGGGTTTATGTGCTTTTGCTTCTTCTGCATTCAAAATGGCATAAGCACAAACAATGATCAAATCACCGGGGCAGGCCAGTCGCGCGGCAGCGCCGTTGACCGAAAATACACCGGAACCGTCTTCTGCCCGGATGGCATAGGTTGTAAAACGCTCACCATTGTTGATGTTGTAAATCTGTATTTGCTCATATTCCCTAATGCCCGACAGATCTAAAATGGTGCCATCAATCGCACAAGAACCTTCGTAACCCAGTTCCGAACGGGTCACTGTCGCTCTATGTAATTTAGCTTTAAGCATCGTAACTTGCATAATAGGAACGCTGTTTACCTTTAACAAAAAGACCGTCCATTATCCATTATTTGCATCAGACCTTCAACAATTGCCAAGTCAAAATCTGTTTTGAAAAAACGTGTTCATCCTCTTGCGGCAACTTGCGATGATGGTTTTAGTCTTTTTTAGATGAATAATGCCAATGCAGGTTTTACAAAATGCTACATTAACAAACGCCAATTTGACCTATTAAGAAATCGAGGGAGTTTAGTTGAGCAAATTTACTTTTGAACAGATTCACGTTGAAGTCGCCCGGAATGCATCCGATGACTTTAATCTCTTTCACGACAAGCACAAATGGCTGCAGATTACCCATAATCCGTTTAAAGGCCCGATAGTCTTGGGTTTTCAGCTGAATACACTGATTGAATACCAGATGCGTTTGTACCGGGAAGCGCAACATGAAGAACAAATTATTGCCGATCAGCACTTACGTTTTAGCAATTACCAGATTATTTTCGTGAACGCCTTGCGGCCGCGTCAGGAATTTACGCTGGAAATTAAAAAGACCTTGATCAACACTATCCCTGACCTTACCTTGACCAACCGTATCGTTATCAAGTCGCAGGATAAGACAATTTTGCTTGGCTACAAAAAAGAAACGCAAAAGCCGTTGTTCCTGGGTGAGACTGATTTAAGCAGTTTGCCTGATTTGAACTCAGTACCCGACAAAACGCTAGTACCAGGGACTGATTTCTTTTTAAAGCGTAAATGGATGCAAAACGGCAATGTTAAGAATTTTTTGTCCGGCTCGTTGGCTGAGCAATCTGACTATTTTGACGAGTTGGAGCATGTTGCCAATTATCCGGAAATCTTTTCCTGCAGTCTGACATCGGGCGTTTTACTGGAAAAGGCTCAGCTTGAGCATCACGACTTTAAAGCCAATCCGATGGTGTACACCTCACATGACATATCCGTCGATCGGCTATTGGTTGGAAAAATAAAAAATAATGACAAAGTGACTATATTGGTCAAGCAATTGCCGGAGTCAAAAGACAATACCCTCAACCATACCAGTATCATGCTCCGCACCTACGAATGTTACGGCTTACTTGAAAATAGAGAGATTTTGTTCAGGCTTAAGCTGAATCTGGTGCCATTAGAAGAAATTATTAAAAACCTGAGTCTTAAAAGTCAGTAGGCCCTTTTTATCTTGAGGGGACCTCTAAAAATTGCACTTCGACAAACTCAGTGCGGACGGTATTTTATATAAAACAGTGACTTATCCGTTCGTGCTGAGCCTGTCGAAGCCTGTCCTGAGCATAGCCGAAGGGCATAAACGGATAATTTTTAGAGGTACCCTTGAGCCAAAGAGTCGTCAGTCAAGCGTTGTCAGCTAAGCTATCAATAAGAAACAACGATTTTTTATAGATGGCTTATTTTTCGAAAAAAGGAAGTGTTATGAATACCCAACAAACTCTCACCATTGACGGCAATCAGGCTGCGGCCAGTATTGCTCACAAACTCAATGAAGTCATCGCAATTTACCCGATTACACCGTCATCCCCGATGGGCGAATGGGCGGATGAATGGTCTTCTCGCGGCCAGCTTAATTTATGGGGAACGGTGCCGCAGGTAGTGGAAATGCAGAGTGAAGCGGGCGTGGCTGGCGCTGTTCACGGCGCATTACAGGCCGGCACACTGGCAACGACCTTTACCGCCTCGCAGGGCTTGTTGCTGATGCTGCCGAATATGTACAAAATCGCCGGCGAATTGACCCCGACTGTATTTCATATCGCGGCACGATCGTTAGCTTGCCAGGGCTTGTCTATTTTTGGCGATCACAGTGATGTGATGTCGGCACGCATGACCGGCTTTGCGATGCTGTGTTCAAACTCTCCGCAAGAAGTCCAGGATCTGGCCTTGATTGCTCACGCGGCCACCTTGGAAAGTCGCATACCTTTTATGCATTTTTTTGACGGCTTTCGCACCTCACATGAAGTGGCAAAAATTGTTACTGTTGATGATGCTGTTATCAGTGCGATGGTCGACAATCAATGGGTCAGCGCGCATCGCAACCGCAGCCTGACACCGGATAGCCCAGTATTGCGGGGCACCGCCCAAAACCCGGATGTCTATTTTCAGGCACGCGAATCGGTCAACCCGTTTTATCAAGCGCTGCCCGACATCACCCAACACGCGATGGACCGATTTGCTGAGTTAACAGGTCGTCAATATCGCTTGTTTGAGTACGTCGGTTCACCACAGGCTGAGCGCGTCATTATCGTGATGGGCTCCGGTGCCGAAGCGGTCGAAGAAACGTTGGAGTATCTGAACCAGCAAGGCGAAGAAGTGGGCTTGCTAAAAGTGCGTTTGTATCGACCTTTTGCGGCGGATCGATTGATCGAGGCCTTGCCCGCATCCTGCCGCAAGATTGCGGTGCTGGATCGCACCAAAGAACCAGGTTCTGATGGTGAGCCCTTATATAAAGATGTGCTGGTGGCTCTAGCGCAAAACATTAGCGGAGACGGGAAGTTTAAAGAATTACCAAAGGTTGTGGGCGGACGCTACGGATTGTCGTCCAAGGAGTTCACGCCCGGCATGGTAAAAGCCATTTACGATGAACTTAAAAACGATCAACCCAAAAACCAATTTACCATCGGCATCAATGATGACGTGAGTCATGCCAGCCTGAATTGGGCGGCGGATTTTCGAACCGATGCCCATGTCGGTACTTTTCAAGCAATGTTTTACGGCTTGGGTAGTGATGGTACGGTGGGTGCGAATAAAAACACCATCAAGATTATCGGTGAAGAAACCGACTGGTTTGCTCAAGGTTATTTTGTCTACGATTCGAAAAAGTCCGGCGCAATTACGGTGTCGCATTTACGTTTTGGTCCTAAGCCTATTCGTTCGACCTATTTGATCGCCGAGAATGATGCCAACTTCATTGGCTGTCATCAAACCATCTTTTTGGAACGCTACGACATGCTGGCCAATGCGGCCGATAACGCGGTGTTTTTACTGAACAGCCCGGTAGCAATTGAGCAAGTCTGGCAGACTTTGCCGCTCAAAATGCAGCAGCAAATGCTGGCTAAAAACATCCGTTTTTACTTGATTGACGGTAATGCCGTCGCGGAAAAAAGCGGTATGGGCAAGCGTATCAACACCATCATGCAAACCTGTTTCTTTGCCATTAGCGGTGTGCTGCCGCAAGATGAAGCTATTGCTGCGATAAAGCATGCGGTTGAAAAAACCTACAGCAAAAAAGGCCGTCGGATTGTTGAATTAAACTTTAAAGCCATCGACGAAACCCTGGCCGGATTGCAGCAAGTGCCGTTGCCAGGACAGGCCAACAGTCGCTTCGATATTCTGTCCCGCATTGCCGATGGCGCACCGGCATTTGTTCAACATGTAACGGGTGAGATTATCGCCGGTCGCGGCGATTTGCTTCCGGTCAGTGCGCTGCCGGTCGACGGCACATTTCCGACGGGCACCGCTGCGTATGAGAAACGCAATCTGGCCCTGCAAATTCCGGTTTGGGAAGCTGATTTGTGCACCCAATGCGGCAAATGTCCAATGGTGTGTCCACATGCGGCGATTCGCAGCAAAATCTTCCCGACCGAATCGGTAGCCAATGCTCCGGAGTCCTTTAAAAATACGAGTATTTTGGGTAAGGATTTTCCGGCCGGATTGTCAATCAGCTATCAAGTGGCGCCGGAAGATTGTACTGGTTGCGGATTGTGTGTGGATATTTGCCCGATTCGTGACAAATCCAACGCCAGTCGCAAAGCCTTGAACATGCAGCCGCAAGCCCCGTTACGGGAGCCGGAACGCCAAAACTGGGATTATTTTTTATCTCTTCCGGAATATGATCGCCGCGAAATTAAAACCAACACCATCAAAGGCGCCATGGTGTTGCAGCCTTTGTTTGAATTCTCAGGCGCTTGCGTGGGTTGCGGTGAAACGCCTTATGTGAAACTGGCCTCGCAGTTATTCGGTGACCGGATGATTGTTGCCAATGCCACCGGTTGTTCGTCCATTTATGGCGGCAATTTACCAACGACACCCTGGACCAAGAATGCTGAAGGACGAGGCCCTGCCTGGAGCAATTCCTTATTTGAAGACAATGCCGAATTCGGCTTAGGCATGCGGGTTGCCATCGACAAGCAGACCGATCAGGTGGCTGAGTTGCTATCGTCGTTTCGAAGTCAATTAGGCGATGAATTGGTCGATGCATTGTTACATGCTGACCAGTCGGATGAAGCCGGCATTTATGAACAACGACAACGCGTTGCTGAACTCAAAGAGAGCTTGGAAAAGATTCCCGATCCAGCCGCGCAAAACTTGCTGGAACTGGCTGACTTTTTAGCTAAAAAAAGCGTCTGGATTATCGGCGGCGATGGCTGGGCTTATGATATCGGCTACGGCGGTCTGGATCATGTGTTGGCCAGCGGTCGTAATGTCAATATTCTGGTTCTGGATACAGAAGTCTATTCCAATACCGGCGGTCAAACTTCCAAGTCGACGCCGTTGGGTGCGGTAGCCAAATTCTCCGCGGGCGGGAAGGCGACGGCAAAAAAAGACCTGGCTTTGCTGGCAATGGATTACGGCAATGTTTATGTGGCGCATGTCGCTTATGCCGGTAAGGATACGCAAACCTTGAGCGCCTTTTTAGAGGCCGAGGCGCATGACGGGCCGTCAATTATCATTGCTTATGCGCCGTGTATTGCCCATGGTGTGGATTTATCCAACAACCATCGTCAGCAAAATCTGGCGGTTAAAAGTGGCCATTGGCCGTTGTTCCGTTTTGATCCGAACAAGATCAAACAAGGCAAAAACCCGATGCATCTGGATTCTGCGGAGCCTTCTATTCCGTTGCGCGATTTTGTGATGACTGAAACCCGTTTCAGCATGCTCTGGCAAAGTCATCCGGAAGCGGCTGAGGCATTTTTGACACAGGCTCAGCAAGATGTGAAAAATCGTTACCGTTTCTATCAGCAGCTGGCATCGCTGGAATGGACCGATGCGACCAGTGTTGCGGCGGTCAAAGCGCAGCTAAAACTCGATATTACCCAGGAGAACCAACATGGTTGATTTGACGACGAATTATTTGGGCCTGAAACTTGCCCACCCTTTGGTACCCTCTGCCTCACCGCTTAGTCGGGATTTTGATGGCGCACGCAGATTGGAAGACGTAGGAGCTTCGGCGATTGTTTTGCCGTCGTTGTTTGAGGAAAAAATCGAAGCCGAGCAACTCCAAATGGAGCGTTTTTTTTATGAGCAGGCGATAGGCTATGGTGAGGCGGATTCATTCCATCCCGTGCCTGATCAAATCAAGACCTATCAGGAAAATTACCTGGAGCATCTGCAAAAGCTTAAAACTGCATTGAAAGTTCCGGTGATTGCCAGCTTAAACGGCACCTCCCTCGGTGGCTGGATTGAATATGGCAAGGCGCTGGAGCAAGCTGGAGCCGATGCGCTGGAACTGAATATCTACAACTTGGCTGCCAATATCGAAGACAGCAGTGACACCGTGGAAAATCATTATCTGGATATTCTCCGGGAGTTGAGACTTCAAGTTAAAGTGCCATTGACGCTGAAGTTGTCGCCGCAATTCAGTTCTCCGGTCAATTTTGCGCAGCGTCTGCATTTTGCGGGTGCTGACGGGATTGCGGTTTTTAATCGTTTTTATCAGCCGGACATCGATCTGGACACCTTGCAGGTTGTGCCCCGGTTGCATTTGTCGACACCTGACGAAGCGCTGCTAAGAATTCGCTGGACGGCGCTGCTTTATGGTCGGGTGAATTTGTCGCTGGCGGTAACAGGTGGCTTTCATCAAAGCTCAGATGTCATCAAGGCACTGCTGGCTGGGGCAGATGTCGTACATTTATGCAGTGTATTACTGGCACATGGTGTCGGTAAATTGAGTGAAATCCGCAATGAATTGGAACAATGGTTGATTGAGCATGAATACGCGTCAATCAGCCAATTGAAAGGCAGTGTCAGTCAACAGCATGCCATCGATCCCAGTGCTTATGAACGCGCTAACTATGTGCAGGTGTTGGACAGTTATACGCCAGCCAGTGGCGTGTTGAGATAGCAAGCTGCTATGCGTGATCTGGATGAGGTATTCGCCGGGCTGGCCAAGTCCTCATTTCGACGTAAGTTTCATCTTAACGGCAAAGACAGGGGTTATTTGCGAGATAAAGGCATGGCCCTTGTGCTTAATCACGCGCAGGACTTTATTGACAAACGTCTGGCAGCCGCCGAACCGGTCAACGATGGCAAGCAAACCCCGTTTCGGGGTCATCCGGTGTTTGTTGCTCAGCATGCCACGGCTTGTTGTTGTCGTGGCTGTTTGGAAAAATGGCATCGTATTCCGCAAGGGCTTGCTTTGAGCCAGCAAGAACAAGCCTATGTTCTCCAAGTCTTGGAACGTTGGTTGCTGTTGGAAAGTACGGATGATTAATTGGTTTTGCCAGGGTCAAACGTTAGTCAGGGTTGACCTGTTGACCCCATCGAACATACCATCAACCATCGAGTCAGTTACTGAGATTACATCATGGGGCAGGAAGTTCGTGAGAGAGTTTATTCAGATGCCGATTTTCAGCGGTTTCATCATCGCTTGATTGCGGAAACCGAGCTGCTCGCTAAACTCATTGATCATCGAGTATTTTCCAAAGCCAATCCCGTCGCCGGATTTGAAATTGAGGCCTGGCTGCTTGATGACGACATGCGTCCGGCACCTTTAAACGATGCCTATTTAAAGTCATTTAATCACCCGCTGGCCGGGCCTGAGTTGGCCAAGTTCAATGTTGAATTGAACACCTTACCTTTACCTATCATTGGCGATGTATTCAGCCGCATGCATCAAAACTTGCAACTTACCTGGCAGCAAGCCGAGCAACATGCCCGGCAAATGGATTTAAACCTGCTGATGATCGGTACCTTGCCCACGCTGCAGCAGCAAGACATGAATCTGGACAATATGTCCAACATGAATCGCTTCCGGGCGTTAAATGAGCAGATTTTACAAACGCGCCACAAACCCATCATGCTGGATATTCCCGGTCACGAGCATCTTAAAATCGAGCACCATGATGTGATGCTGGAAGCGGCGACTACGTCGTTTCAGTTGCATGTACAGTGTCCCTTTCAACTGGCTCATCATTACTACAATGCCTCGATAATGGCCTCTGCGGCGATGGTAGGCATTTGCGCCAATTCACCGTACCTATTTGGCAAGGATCTCTGGGAAGAAACCCGTATTCCTATATTTGAGCAAGCCGTCGCTAGTGGTGGTTATCGTGGAGCTTCAGAAGGGCCGCTGCATCGGGTTAGTTTTGGTTCGGATTTTGCCAGGCATTCGATATTGGAATGTTTTGTGGAAAATTTGCAGCATTTTCCCGTGCTGCTTGCCGAGACTTTCAATGATACGGCGGAAAGCTTTCGGCATCTTAGACTGCACAACGGCACTATCTGGCGCTGGAATCGGCCGCTGGTTGGCTTTGATGCCGATGGTGCGCCACATTTTCGCATCGAGCATCGCACGCCGGCCGCCGGACCGACAGTCGTGGATATGATCGCCAATGCCGCGTTTTATTATGGACTGGTGAAAAATCTCAGTGATGAATGTGCGGCAGGGAAGGCGAATTTATCATTCACCCAAGCCAAGGATAATTTCTACCAAGCCGCACGGCATGGACTCGATAGCCATGTGGTCTGGTTTGGCGAGCATAAATTAAGATTATCTACATTGATTGAGCACGAACTGTTGCGACGAGCAGATTATGGTTTGCAGTCGCTGGGGATTGCGCCCTGTGATGTTGATGATTATCTTGATGTGATTCGTCAGCGAGTCGCCAGCCAGCACACCGGCAGCCGCTGGCAGCGCAGCTATATTAAGCAAAATCCGGGCGATTTTGCTGGGCTGACGCAGCGCTATCTGCAGTTGCAACGCCAAGGCAATCCGGTTGCGGAGTGGGGTTTGTAGATGAAATATGAAGTCGTTTGAAAACAATCAATCCGTTTAATATGAAATCTATCTCAACCGGTAATTACGAACTCAAGCAATTCGACCGTCTCCCTGATGGAATTCTGGATGTTTCCGCTGAAGGCCTGCACTCGCTAATTCCAGAACCAGCGTTGTTTCATTTGCCTGGCAAGCGCGCTGATACTTTGTTTGTCTCAGTGCTGCTGCATGGAAATGAATCTACTGGGTTTTTGGCGGTGCAAAAGCTACTGCAAAAGTACCATGACCAAGTTTTGCCACGCGGGTTGACGCTGTTTTTTGGCAATACCCTGGCGGCACAAGCTAATCAGCGTCGACTGGATAATCAGCCGGATTTCAACCGCATTTGGCCGGGAACCGTGTTGCCGGATTCCCCCGAAACGCGTTGGGCAAAACAGATTTGCGAGGTGTTGCGTCAGCGTCAGGTGTTTGCCAGTATTGATGTGCACAATAATACCGGCCTCAACCCGCATTATGCTTGTGTGAACAAGCTCGATAATGAATTTTTGCATCTGGGCTCTTTGTTTGGCCGACTGCTGGTGTATTTCACGCTGCCCAAGGGCATACAATCCGGTGCCTTTGCCGAGTTTTGTCCGGCGGTGACACTGGAATGCGGTCATCCTGGTCAACCGCACGGCACCGAGCATGCGTTTGAGTTTATCGATAGTTGTTTGCATTTATCGGAGTTTCCAAACCAACGGGTGACAAATCATGATGTGGATATTTTTCACACAGTCGCGCAAGTCACCGTTGCCGATGAAGCTACCTTCAGTTTTAGTAACGATCAAGTCGACCTGCGCTTGAGTCATGCACTGGAAAATCTTAATTTTAACGAAGTCGCGCCTGGCACCGTGATAGGTAAAACACGATCAAGCCAGATTCCGGTGCTAGCAAAAGATAACTTCGGACAATTAGTTACCGAACGGTTTTTCGCGATCAAAGATCAGCAGTTGCAGCTTACCCGACACACAATGCCGTCGATGCTGACGTTGGATGAGCGGGTGATTCGCCAGGATTGTTTTTGTTATTTGATGGAGCGGTTGGAGATTAGTCCCATATCGGAGTCCGGGGCTTGATCTGAACTAGCGATAGTCAACATTGATATCCAACTCATCCGGATTTTTCCTTGTCTTCAGATTCTTTAATTACCCCAGACCTTATTCAGGCTTATCTCGAAACGCACTATCTTGTGGGAGGCGATTTGCCGATGACTTTAAAGGTTGGTCTGTTTAGTTCGGCATTAGCAAATCTTCATAAGACATTTCATGTTGAGTGCAGCGTATTTACTACCGCGTTCAATCCCTTTAGTTGTGTCGTTGACGATGACATCAATATTGCTAGGCAAGCTTTATTGAAACAAGATTTGCTCGAGCAGGGGCTGATATTTATTGAGGGTATTGGTCGACACCCTTCAGGAAATTGGCCGGGTGAGCCGAGTTTACTTGTGTTGGGCGTGCCGTTGAAAGCTGCGAAAAATCTGGGAACACGGTATGAGCAAAATGCTGTTATCTGGAACGGATTAGATGCGGTGCCGCAATTGATGTTATTGCGATGATTTGTTCAATAGCATCACCTGGTGATGTCAGCAACAATCGTTTAATAGAGTGATTACCGCATCTTCACAACCGCCACAGCCCATGCATGCACCGGTTTTTCTTGAGACTTCATCCAAACTCTTGAAGCCGCTATTAACCAATTGCTTGATTTTTTCTTCAGTCGTTCCGCTGCAGTGACAGAGGACGATGGCTGATTTTTCCGGTTGAGTTTCGTTCATGGCTAGCATTTACAGTCTGATAAAATAGGGCAGGGCTATCAGGGCAATACATGCACTGACTAATAGCGCAACTGAATCGATAAAGTAAGGCAGCACCATGAGTGCCAAGCCGGAAATTAGGGGGATGAGCCGATGTTGCTTTTTACCGTATATAAAAAATCCCAAACCAATCGAACTAAATACTACGCCCCATAGCATTAATGCTTCATCTGTCATTTTAGTCCTGTTGTTATATTGGTAATTTATAAATCAACGCCGTATATAGACGTTGACAAAATACTGCAGATTTGAGAAATATCAAAATCAGCAATCACTGCTATTCTGATTCAATATATTAGGTAATATTTGTTAAAGGCTAGAGTATGTCGTCCACGCATCCCATAGTGATTCCCCGTCTCTTCGAGAGTGATTCTACGCTCAACGAAAGGCTGAGTATTTTGCATGATCGTATACTTGCTGCAATTCCGGTAGTAGATCGTATTGCGGTGGCAATATATGACGCGGCAGAAGATAAGCTTAAAACATTTGTCAATAGTACCCGTAAGGGCGAAGCGATCACCTCCTACGACTTTAAACTTTCAGATAGCCCTTCACTTCACAAATTGGCAATGAGTGGAGAACCTAGGGTAATTAACGAAATTCAGGAGATTATCAGGGCAAGTTCATTGCACTCAAACTGGTTGTTAAAACAGGGTTATCGATCGTCTTACACATTGCCGATTTATGATAATGGTGAGTTTATTGGCTTCGTATTTTTCGATTCAATGGAACAAGCGGCCTTTACCCAAGAAGTTCAGCGAGATCTTAGCTTGTATTGCAGCCTGATAAATATGAGTATTTCCAGCGAGTTTGCAGCGGTCAGATCCATTGTTGCTTCTGCAAAAGTCGCAAGAGATTTTGCGCATTTACGTGATTTTGAAACAGGTTCACATCTTGAACGAATGGCGCGTTACTCAAGACTGATTGCAAAATCAATAGCGCCTGCCTATACCCTGAGTGACGAGTTTGTCGAGCATGTGTTGTTATTCGCTCCACTGCATGATGTCGGCAAGATTGGTATTCCTGATAATGTGCTGCTCAAGCCGGGAAAACTCGATGCCGCCGAGCGTAAAATAATGCAATCTCATGTCGTTAAAGGAGTTGAGATTGTCAAAAAAATTCTTGGCGATTTTGCGCTCCAACATCTGCCTGACTCAAAGATCATGCTCAATATGGTCAAATATCACCATGAATTCCTTGATGGCTCGGGCTATCCACATGGCTTAAAAGGCGATCAAATTCCAATTGAAGCAAAAATTGTGACTGTTGCCGACATTTTTGATGCACTCACCGGTAAGCGACCTTATAAGCCAGTCTGGTCAACGAATGAAGCCTTCGACGAACTGAATAGAATGGTTGCTGCAGGTAAACTCGATGCTGACTGTGTTGCCGCCATAGAGCGCAATGCCGAGGAAATCGATAGTATTCGGGAACGCTATCAGGATACCGGTACTTTTGGACCACACTTCCGGCCTTAACGAAATCCTACAACACCATGATCAGAAAATATAAGGCAGCCACCAAGGCATAGAAAGCCAAGGTATAGGCCAAATATACTTTCCATAAGCTGAAGCCCGAGCCTTTAAAGGCGGCGGGGCTAAAATCATAAAGCTTTTTTCGCGTAGTATCAGACAAGATTTTGTAAGCCTGATTGATGTCCGCCAGCCTGGTGGGCGAGACGCGATACTTCAGTGCCAAGGCAGTATAGGCCGCATCAATTATCTGGGCGTCAGCGCTATGGCGTAAGCCCAACACCTGATAATAATCTGATGCAGGTATAGAAGTTCCTCTGCGTTGATCATATTTTACTTTCGAGAGTGGTTCTGACAAGTGCCGGTAGGCTTCATTGATTTCTGCCATGATACGATTGGCTTGTTCCTTCTTGCCGACTTGTTTATCCGGATGATTGCGGTGTGCCAGCTGCTTAAATACCGCTCGAATGACTTCCGGCTCAGCATTTTCAGCCAGTCCCAAAATACGGTAGTAATCTTTAGCCATTAAAGAATTCTCTTAGAAAGACTCTACCAGGAGATTTTGCGAATACTTGCTCAAACAAAAACATGTCCAGGATCTTTATCCGTATGATTACCTGGACGGGTTCAATTACAGACATGACGGGCTTAGATAGTGTGTTATTTAATGAATTTAGGCGCCTTATCTTTTTTCTATTAATGACACTAGGCCACTTACTTCTGAATAAGAGTACGAATGCCTGCGGGCATTTGTAATTCCGTTCTATCCCAACCTTCCAGCTCCAGAATTTCATCCAGACATTGCTCCATAAGCTGATGGGCTTGTTTTGTGACGGCGGCAATTTTTTCGTGAACTTGAGTATGCACTTCGCTTTCTGATGGCATATCGAGGCAGGTTTTCTGGTAGTCGAATAATTTACGCAAGTTAGTGATTTGCATGCTGATGTGAACCGGGCAGGCGCAAGTGTAAAGGCTTGCTTGCTCGTTGATGATGGCAAGTTGTAGGGCGGTAAATTTGTTGTCAAGGTTCATCGTCATCTCCTCTTTAAATTATTATTATTTTTATGCGCAAGTTGATCATTATTGCGCGGCACATCATACCCCCATTGCTTTGGACTGTGTTTAGTTAGTCAATGTTAAAAAGGCTAAAATCCTAGAGTGGAGCAGAGATTTATGCGAAGACATCATCTAAGTAGATGCGTATTACTTGGGTTTTAGGGCGGTTGTTTTGAACGATTGAAATTGCAATAAAAAGGTCGGCACTACACAAAAGCTATATATTAGCTTCCCCAACGTGTCGGATTTAGTAGCTCAGTAAAAGGAATTCCACCGAGTATTACTTTGAGAGTCCATTCATCCGATGGAGCTGTCCACCCGTGCCCAACTCCAACATGTAAGCGATAATTGCCTAAAGAAATATCACTGACCAGATAGGTGGTGTGGCTTTGTTGATTTCCGGAAGAAAAATGGCTGAACTGGCCAAAATCGGCATAGTGCTCAATGCCGACATGAATATTTTCAATTGCCTGGTGAGTGATTTTTAAGCCGGGAGCTAATACCGGAACCTGGCTAGGTCCGGTTAAATCTAATTGCAAAGATGGGTTGAACGCAACTAACCAATCACCGCTATAGTGACCAATAATCGGCCGTATTTCCATGCCGACAGGTTGCTCGGAATATCGCCTGGGCACTAGGCCAATTTCCGTATTCAGGCCGAAGAAGAGTTCGGGATTATCTGCATTGAGCCACTTCACCCGGATTTTGGCATCGTCCAGCAGTGTGGTGCCTTTGTTGGGTGAGATGCTCATCGGCAGATACAAGCCGAATTCAATATGATCAGACCAGCCGTAAGAAAATTCCGGGGTGAAAGCTAAGATGCCATCAGGCGGCAGTTCACCATTGTATACAGCTTGTTTGCGCCCGTTGATGACATAGTTACTGTGCATCTCCAAGGCAAATTGTCCGGGCTGGTTGATGCTCATATCGTAAACCTGGATTTCGTCGTAGGCAGACGCAGGGGAACTCATCACGACCGAGTAAATCATGAAGAGAGGAATAATCGATTTAGAGTTGTTAGGCTTAGAGTGGCTATTTGAAATCATGCTAAGACGGAGCAGCGTCCAAATTCAATGGACAGGCAAAAACTTGGGGCGAATATAGCTTTTTAATTAACGTTGAGCAACGTAATGATTAACTTGAAGAGATTAAGAAAGGGGCTGCTGAAATTGAGCCCCTATTTTAACGAATGTTCGGTGAGTCGATGTGCTGATTAATGATGTTTTAGATGTAAATAACTACATCGACATGGACATCTGGGGGTTTTCAAACGCCGGCTGTGCGCGTTTGCGTTCATTATGCATTTTGCCTAGCGTTGCTTGTGCCTCGTTTCGAAATTTAAAAGGCCCATGAAATGCGGCATCATTATTGAATTGTCTTGCGCGAATATGTTCCGGCCAGTTGACGACATAATAGCCAGGGGCTAATGGTTCGCCATGTTGGGTGCAATAACTGCGCTGATACGATTCTGCATCTACCAACCAGAAATCGCGAATGACGGTCACTACTTCGAAAATATCGTAATCTGCTTCCATTAAAAAACTTCCTTTGAATAACAGTGATTAAAGAATAATGGCTGTGATTTTGGATATTTACGGCCATCTGCAAAGCGGGCGATTTTACTGAGCCAAATCAATCTAGTCTGTATTCAACTTCACACTTTATAGGGCTTTGTTATGAGCAGGGTAGTTGTTGGTGCGTTGGAGTAGAAGTCGACCGCTTGAAGATCACTAAAAAGAGATTCTCGACTTCGGTCGGCCATGGCCTTTGTGCCGGAACTTTGCTAAAAATAAATGACTCGCGGTATTTGAGTATGTGTACGAGAGTTATCCGTAGTCGAATGCAGGGGGAAGTCAATTTGTGGATTGAAAGCCAATGTCTTCTAAGCTTAATTCACCCGCTATTCAGCAATTGCCAATTATTATTTACCCAGGCATTTTATCAATAGGGGGATACGGCAATGAGCATGGCAATGAAATCTTTAGTTCTCGGCAGTCTGATGCTGTTATTAAGCGCCTGTGTGTATTATCCTCACGGCGGACGCGGTAGTTATGGAGGTGGATCGTATTACGGTGGTGGTCATGGCGGCTATCATGAAAACAATTTTCATGGTGGCAGAAGGCATGGTCACGGTGGTGGTAACCGATAGAAACGATAATGGCGGATTAGTCAGTCGATAAATTTAAGAAAAAGCCGCAAGCAAAACACCGTGGGGCAGAGATTCAAGTCCGAAGCTTGATTAATGCAACTGAAATTTATTTCCTTAACGGATCAAGTAGCGGCTTAAGTCCATTGTGATCCATTTCCTGCATCAGGGCCAATAACCTGCCCAGTTCACCGCTTGGAAAGCCCTCTCTGGCAAACCAGTTAAGGTAGTGCCCCGGCAAATCAGCGATCACTCTGCCCTTATACTTGCCATAAGGCATGACAACCGTGACCAGTTTCTGTAAATCTTCAGGCTGCATATTGGTATTGAGGTCAGAGATTGAGTAGTGCCGGTGCTTGAGAATTTTAAGCCAATAACTTATTGATTCTGAATGATGGTTTTGAGCATATACTAACCTTACGCAAAAAGTTAGTAGTGATAAGAAGATATATTTTTTACGTCTACTGGTTTGAAAATAGACTGGTTTTCTTTAGAACTAAGCTACGTAAGTTGTGGGTCAAATTAGAAAAAAAATGACGGCTAAAATTTTCCAAAATATTCTTATTGGCGTTGTGGTACTTACCATTTTTGGAGCCATCCTTTGGCTAAATAACTCATACGAGCGTATGAAAAGTGATTGTGAAAAAATGGGTGGAAGTTTTTATTCCATCTCTTTTACCCAAAACATTTGTGTTGAGGGAACTATTGTTCACGAACTTAAGTGAACTCAGATTATTGTTAGTCAGCAACAGTCTTGCAAACAGTACAGCTCGATTTGATGATTGCGCGAGTGGCCGTCACTGCCGATAAATATCCATCCCTAGACTCAATATCACACTCCCCACTTCATAACTTTTGGCGATCACGTTAAAAAACAGATTGGCCTCGGCGCGTCCAAACGGCAGATAACCGATTTCGTCAATAACCAACAGCTTGGGCGACAAGATGCTGCGTTTTAGATACGCCTCCAGTCGGTCCTGTTTTTTAGCGGTAGCAAGTTGCAGCATTAAATCAGCGGCCGTAATAAAGCGCACTTTGATGCCACGTTGAATGGCTTGGTAGGCCAGGCTTATGGCCAACACGCTCAACCTTGCCCTTTGTCTTAGCGCGATAGGGCCGACAGGCGCGGAGTTTAAATCCGTAGTCCCGTGCCATTTGTAACAGATGACTATTCCAACGGTGTTGCCCTTCGCCGAAGGCATCCCGCTCAATCATGATGCACTTGGCGTTATCAAACAGGAGGTCCGGCGGCACGCCACCAAAGTAATGCTACGCGGCTTCGATATCTGCCAACCAATCTTCCTGACGCTCATGTTCGCTGAAACGGACATAGCTCGCGCGGCTATAGCCCAGTGTGGCTACTAGGGTGCCGCTTGGTCTGAATATTGGTGATGGCGTCGATGCACAAGGTACTGCGCGCTGGGAAGCGGTTGCTAATGGTAACAACGGCCCAGCTGCTGGTCGTGAACTGGAAATTGCCGACTTGTTAAAATTCATCAAGCATCAGCAGGTCAACAATATCGTGTGGCTGACTGCCGATGTATATTATGCAGCTGCCCACTACTATGATCCAAGTAAAGCGCAAACTAAGGATTTTGCACCGTTCTGGGAGTTTATCGCTGGACCTTTGAATGCTGGTACTTTCGGTCCGCAAGTGTATTCACCAAGGTTCCGCCAGCAGGGCAGGTCAATCTATCGCCATATGCGGGACTACAGTTCTTTGGTGAAGTCAATATAGACAGAAAGACACGTGCGTTAACCGTTGATTTCAAGGATATCAACGAAGCAAGCGTATTCAGCAAAACCTTGTCTGCTGAAGAGTAATATAGATACGATTATTACAAGTTAAGTCGTTTATATTGAGCTGTAAGCTGCTCGCCTAACAGTCGATTTATGAACGGCTTAACCTTGGAAATTGGATTTTTAATTCAGTGTCATTAAATTTATGAAGCTTTGGGACGACCGGTTTGAACTTTTTCAACTAGTCCAACAGCTTGTTTAAGTTCATCGGGACTTAACTGCGAAAGTAGCTGAAGTCCAGCGCGGAGGATTTCGCCTTTTTTTACATGTACCCCTTCGGCTAAGCAGGCTTTTTTGAGTGCTGAAATTTTCCGGTAATCCTCTTCTGGAAATGAAAAGCTGTCCCTGATTACTTTTGCTTTGCTTGCTTTTGTTTTTTTGATGGGATTTTTTACTTCGTTTTCAACTATCTCAACTATTTCAATTATCTGCACTACAGTAACGGCATCACTGGGTTCTGAAGCTGCACTAATTTCTACTGGTGCCGCCTTTTTAAGCGAGTTTTTGCGTACCTCATTATTGATTGGAGTCGTTGTTTCAATAGCTTTGTCACCTATTTTTTTTGATTTTGCTGTGTTCATCAGTGTCTCCTTTTAATAATGTAAAAACAGTATAAACCGTTTATATTGTTTTATGCATAAAAATTGTTTCTGTCCGTAACGGCTGATTGCTATAAATGCTGTCACAATTTAGTCACATTGTTGTCGTATTCTCGTTATTTAATGAAATACCAACATGAGCACTAACTAAGCAGGCCGAACATGAATTATTTCGCGACCGTGCGTGGCAAGGGTTTTAATTTTCGCGATCTTCGAACCTTAATGGCGAAGGCATCTCCGATGAGATCTGCCGATGTATTGGCTGGACTTGCCGCAGATTCCGAAGTTGAACGTGCCGTTGCTCAGCGCTTGCTGGCAGAAGTGCCGTTACGACAATTTCTTGAAGAGCCATTAATACCCCCAGAAATTGACGAGGTCTCGCAGTTAATACTGGATCAGCATGACACCTTGGCATTTGCTCCGATAGCCGGGCTAACAGTCGGGGAGTTTCGCGATTGGCTATTGGCAGATACCAGTGATTTATCCAGGCTTTCGGCAGGACTGACTCCTGAGATGGTAGCCGCTGTCTGCAAAATCATGCGCAATCAGGATTTAATTGCTGTGGCGCGTCGCTGTCGGGTTGTCACGCGTTTTCGCAATACCATCGGTTTGCCTGGAAGGCTTTCCACCCGACTGCAACCGAATCATCCCACCGACGATCCACGTGGTATAGCTGCCAGTATTCTGGATGGTTTGCTTTACGGCAGTGGCGATGCGGTCATTGGCATTAACCCGGCGACCGACAATCTTGGTAATGTCCACACGCTGTTAACTCTGCTTGATGAAATAATTAACCTCTACAAGATTCCCACCCAATCATGTGTACTCACTCACGTGACTACCAGCATGGAATTGATGCGACGCGGTGCGCCGGTCGACTTGGTTTTTCAATCCATCGCCGGCACTGAGGCGGCCAATCGTAGCTTTGGCATTAACTTGGCTATGCTGCGGGAAGCCAAGGCAATGGCTGAATCCGTTGGACGCAATAGATTTGGCAGTAATTTAATGTATTTTGAAACCGGGCAGGGCAGCGCATTATCGGCCAATGCCCATCATGGGGTCGATGCGCAAACTTGCGAGGCACGGGCGTATGCTGTAGCCAGGGAGTTCTCGCCCCTGCTGGTCAATACTGTCGTTGGTTTCATCGGTCCGGAATATCTATACGACGGCAAACAAATCATCCGCTCCGGTCTTGAAGATCACTTCTGCGGCAAACTGTTGGGCTTGCCCATGGGTTGCGACATTTGCTACACCAATCATGCCGAAGCGGATCAGAATGACATGGACAATCTGCTGACATTATTGGGTGTAGCCGGCTGTAATTTCATCATGGGCATTCCGGGGGCAGACGATGTGATGTTGGCGTACCAAAGCACCTCATTTCACGATGCCCTCTATCTGCGTCAAGTGTTGGGTCTTAAGCCAGCGCCGGAGTTTGAGGCATGGCTGGAGCAAATGGGCATTTTCGATGGCCAAAACCGCTTGGCGGGCAGTCGAACTGTCACGCCACTACTCAGTAATTTCCATGGACTTTCGGGCGCATTATCTTGAACGATCCCTGGCACACGCTTCGTCGATTTACGCAAGCCAGAATTGCGCAAGGTATTGTTGGCTGCAGCTTGCCGACCTCTGCGTTACTTGACTTTCAGTTGTCACATGCAGCAGCTCGAGATGCGGTAAACCACCCTTGGGATGTCGATAGCTTTTTGGGCGGAATTAATACGCTTGGGCTTGAAGCTCTTTGCCTGTCCACACAAACCAAAAGTCGAGAGCAATATTTGCAACGGCCGGATAAAGGGCGATGCCTAGATGAGTTGAGTCGCCAAGTCCTTTATTCCCGAAATAAAGAGCAGATCGATGTGGTGCTGATAATGACTAACGGCTTATCATCGGTCGCCATGGATAGTCATGGATTATTGCTGCTAGAAGCAATTACCGTAGCCTATAAAAGTAGCTCATTACGCCTAGGTCCAGTTTGTGTGGTGCCTAATGGGCGGGTTGCTTTAGCTGATGAAATAGGCGCTTTACTTAACGCCAGATTGTCCGTGATTATTGTTGGCGAACGCCCCGGACTGAGTGCTGCAGATAGCCTTGGTGTCTATATGACGTACGCGCCAAGAATTGGTAATACCGATGCCGGGCGAAACTGTATTTCAAATATCCGGCATCCAGATGGTCTTTCCTACCGAGCGGCCGCTATCAAACTTGATTATCTCAGCCATCAATCATTGCAGCATAAACATTCAGGTATAGTTTTGAAAGATGACATGCCGCAACACTTGCTTGACTGAGCCTGCAGCTAAAAAATCATTATTCAACATGCAAAATTTACCGCCAAGTACTAATAGCCAGCAAGCTGTTATCAATATTTTATCTAAACATAAGCTCATAGCCGATTTGGTGCATAAACAAGCCATGCCTCATCATGATTTGGTTGAAGCGCTTGTTTATAAAGAAAACATGGCGCAACTGAAACAGATACTTAATCATTTACCTGCTACAGAAATAACGAATATTCTTGAAGAATTATCCACTGAAGATCAATTGCTGATATGGGAGCAGTTGGATAATGATCATAAACAATCCATTCTGCTGGATGCCCCGATTTCCGTATTGCAAATACTGGGTAAGCAAGACTATAAAACCGAAAAATCCCGAGTCAAAGCTTTTGATTTAAGTGAAGGGCGTCTGCATGAAATTTCGATTAATTCTGCTCAGGATTTGCTTAAAACCAAGCCAATTTGGATTGATTTGGTTGCGCCAACATTTGAGGATCGAATATGGGTTGGTGATATTTTTGGTTTGGAGCTTCCAGATCCGGATAAATTGAACGACCTGGAATCCAGTGCCCGTTTTTATGTGGAAGAAAATGGTGAAATTCACTTGCACTCGGATTTCTTGCTGGATAAAGATGATGTGTCTCGCAACATTGTCGTCGCATTTATCTTGTATAAAGATATTTTGTTCTCAATTCGTAAAGAAGAACTGCCGATCTTCAGGCTTCAACGTTTACGTGCATTGAGCCAGCCGGATTATGTTTCCGACTCTCGGGACGTGCTGTTGGATCTTTATGCGGCCAATGCCGAGTATTCAGCGGAAGCATTGGAAGATGTCTATCTGGCGCTGGAAGTTGTTGGTACGCATGTGCTGAGCAAACAAATGAGTGATGAAGAAGCCGCAAAAATATTAAATGATATAGCCAATGAAGAAGATCTAAATGGACGAATTCGCCGAAATGTCATGGACACGCGCCGGGCCGTTTCATTTTTGATGCGCAGTAAATTGCTTGCTAAAGACCAACTTGAATACTCACAGCAGATTCTGCGCGATATTGAATCGCTGGATGGTCACACGGCATTTCTATTCGACAAGATCAACTTCCTGATGGATGCCTCCGTTGGTTTCATCAATATTAACCAGAACAAGGTAGTCAAGCGCTTGACTACGGTCAGTGTTATTTTTCTGCCACTCAATGTGTTGGCGGGCATCGGTGGTATGTCGGAATTTACAATGATGACAGAAGGGATGCCTTGGCCGATTTCCTACACTCTGTTTACCATTGGCTTGGGAATTGTCGGGTGGCTTACATATGCCATTTTACAATTTCTTGAAAGTCGCGAACACATTAAACGAGGTAAGCGCTAGTTGAGCTTTTCTTATCAAATAGCCCTAGCTGGGAATGCTGCTTCGTTAGGGCGCGAGTATTTACACTAAATGTTGCTTCAACGCCAACTTGTTTGCCATCAATAATCTGAATGAAATTACCCCCGGCATATAGTAAAAAGCCGGTTAACTTTTTCTCCAAATTATGTTGTACAGACAACGTTAGAATCATCAAGCTCGGTATCGGCCAATAATCGAGTAGCGGTACTCACGTAAATGAGATGAAATAATGACATATCGAATAGGGATTATAACGTGTGTGACTGATTGGTTAGGCCGATCAATGCCGACCCGGAGACTATTGGGAATTGGATCAAGTAGGGACTATGAGAAACCAAGAGTGGTCGCCTGAGCTAAACAGAAACGTAGGATTGTTGAAATGGCGCGCCCGGAGAG
>JABFRC010000123.1 GCA_013141375.1 Methylococcaceae bacterium
CCATCGAATGCCTGTTTGGCAAGCTCAAACACTACCGCAGGATTGCCACGCGTTATGAGAAAAAGGCTATCAATTACATGGGGATGCTGTCATTTGCCTCGGTACTTTTGTGGTTGCGGTGAAACGTTAACAAAACATAGACGTTTGCCAATGAATTTCTACCAAAATTTGGGCAATATCAACGTCGGCACGGAACATATTCGCACTTTGCGTTTATTTGAACATATTGATTAATATGGGTTTAATTCAGCCCCAGTCGAACACTAAATAGGCATAGAATAATGAGCAACATCAATTGCATTGACTGTGAACATCTGAATAATACCTTTACCCCCCTTGTTACTTAACCTACCTTTCAAGAAACCTATGACCAAGACTTGGATAAATCAATGTAACCGCTGGCTTTGCGGATTTCTAATAACCGTTGCAGGCCCAATACTGGCCGATGAAGTTGGCTGCGTGACCACGACATGGAAACTGATTGGCGCAAATCACAAAGTCTGTGTGGATGCTTTTGAAGATCCCAAAATCCCCAATGTGGTTTGTCATATTAGCCAGGCCAGAACTGGCGGCATTTCGGGCAGTATTGGCATTGCCGAGGATCCGTCGCAGTTTTCGCTGGCTTGTAGGCAAGTCGGCCCGATCAATTTACCTGCCCAATTGCCCAAGGAAGAAACTGTGTTCTCGGAAAATACTTCGTTTCTATTCAAGTCCACAAACATCAACCGCTTGTGGGATGCCAAGCACAATACGCTGGTGTATTTGGCGATTAGCCGAAAGGTGATAGAAGGTGCCCCAGCCAATAGCATATCCACCGTACCGGTGATGCCTTGGGGACGATAGCGGCGTGCTTTGCGATTGAGTAAAATCAAACCTTCCCGAAAATTGTTTATCGACACATATACTTGCCAAGTAATTTGGCTAAATCAACAACCCAATACTTCAAATTGTTGCCATGGATATGAATCTCAGTCTTTATGAAACTCGCGTGATCGCTTGTTTGATTGAAAAAGCCATCACCACACCAGACCAATACCCTCTCTCGTTGAACGCGCTGGTAAATGCCTGCAATCAGAAAAGCAATCGGGAACCTGTTTTAGAATTGCGGGAGATTACGGTACAAGACATTGTCGACGGACTAGTTAAAAAATGCCTAATAAGTCGGGTAGAGGGTACTCGTACCACTAAATACAAACACCGCTTCTGTAATAGTCAGTATGGAACGCTGCAGCTATCAGAGAATGCCACAGGCATCATGTGCGAGTTGTTTCTACGCGGCCCGCAAACGCCCGGTGAATTGCGTACTCGCACGGAACGCTTGTGCAAATTCAAGGATGTGAACGAAGTCGAAGCCGAACTTGAACGTTTAATGGCTCGAGAAGAACCCTTGGTAGCCAGACTTCAACGCGAGCCCGGAAAACGCGAATCACGCTATGCTCATCTATTCAGTGGCTTACCCCAATCGCCTGCATTCTCGATAATGAAAAGTGTAGAAATCGAAGGTGTGAGTTCAGACAGAGAAAGAATAGAAGCACTAGAAATGCAAGTATATGAACTGCAACTGAGCGTTGATGAACTCAGGAAGAAATTCGCATACCTGACTGAATAAACTCACGAAATTATCTGATTGGCATATTGTTTTTGCCTGATTCCCAAAAAGGCTGCATTCAAGCGCGGACAAGTCTAGGTATTAATCTGGATGATGTGTTTGTTGCTGCCTTTTGTTCCAAAAACATCCCTATTGATATTTATTGGTTTTTAGACGATTCAATTTTATCATTTTTGAACAGGTTTTTTCTTTTTTGGCCGGTCTAGCTAATAATTACCCGCGCTTTAAGGGGGGTTGCAAATTCCTCAATTGTCCAATGCCCGGCAAACGCACATAGCGTAACTTTTCTTTACGCACAAAGGCCTCAAATGCCGAGCCTACGGCCGATAGGCGCTTGCCTTCACGGCGAACCATCACCCATTTTCTGACTAAGGGAAAAAATTGCACATCCAAAACAATCAACCGGCCGGCTTTAACTTCGTTATCGATGGTGTGTTGCGACACAATGCCTAGCCCCAAGCCTTCTTCCACACCGAGTTTGATCGCGCCGTTGTTGTTCATTTCCATATTCGCAAAAATCTTCATGCCTTTTTCGGCAAAAAAACGCTCAGCAGAAGTACGGGTGCCTGAGCCCTGCTCGCGCATTAGAAAAGTTTCGTTTTTTAACTCATCCAGCGGGATGGATTTTCTATCCTTTAGGTGATGATTGGGATGAGCAATTACCACCAATGGATTGTCCAGCAAAGGCTCGGAGCTTAAGCCCATACCTGCTGGCGGTTCGCCCATTAACGCAATATCGGTTTCATTATTTTCCAACAGCCGTAATAGCCCTTTTTGGTTGGTGACGATTAAATTGACGTTGACGTTTGGATATTCCTTGCAAAATCCACCCAGTAACCTGATCGCAAAATATTGCACAGTGCTGGCTACCGAGACTAACAAGCGACCACCTTCCGGGCCTTTGATTTCATTAAGTGTGCGTTCAACTTCCGCGAGTTTGGAGGTGATTTCCCTGCTGACTTGATACATCTGCAGACCGGCTTCAGTCAGATATATTTTGCGCCCCAAGCGCTCAAATAAAGCCAAACCGACAATATCTTCGATAAGTTTGATTTGCATTGACACCGCGGGCTGCGTCAATGAAAGCTCTTCTGCTGCACGGGTAAAACTTAAATGTCTGGCGACCGTTTCAAATACTTCCAATTGCCTGAATGTCACATTCATATCGCCCTCCTCGTATTGTTATTGCGCATTATCATCCACGCTTATCATGAAATACACTTTTAATACGGACTAAAATTTACTGCGCAGCGTCATTGTCAGCCATGCAATAATGCGGCCCGATCTGTGATTTTTTTAACAAATCTTTTAAAGAGGACTCAACGATATGCCACAAAAAATTTCCGATGTCGTTAAACCCGGTGTAGTGACTGGCGATGATGTACAGAAAATCTTTGCCCTCTGCAAAGCTGGTCAATTCGCCCTACCGGCGGTCAATGTCATCAATACTGATTCCATTAATGCCGTACTGGAAGCCGCTGCTAAAGCCCAATCTGCGGTAATTATCCAGTTTTCTAACGGTGGCGCGCAGTTTGTGTCAGGTAAAGGCCTCAAGCTGGAAGGTCAACAAGCCGCGATTTTAGGCGGGCTTTCCGGTGCGCAACATGTTCATGCCGTTGCCAAAGCTTACGGCGTTCCGGTTATTTTACATACTGACCATGCCGCTAAAAAATTATTACCCTGGATCGACGGTTTGCTTGATGCCGGTGAACAACATTTTGCCGAAACCGGCAGACCGCTATTCAGCTCTCATATGTTGGATCTTTCGGAAGAAAGTCTGCATGAAAACATTGAAATTTCCGCTAAATATCTGGAACGCATGTCCAAACTGGGCATGACCCTGGAAATCGAATTAGGCTGCACCGGTGGTGAAGAAGACGGTGTCGACAATAGTCATTTGGATAATTCGGCGCTCTACACGCAACCGGAAGATGTGGCTTATGCCTTCAATGAACTGCGTAAAATCAGCAACCGTTTTACTATTGCCGCGTCATTCGGCAACGTGCATGGCGTGTATAAACCCGGCAACGTCAAACTGACGCCCAGTATCTTGGCCGATTCACAAAAGCATGTGGCCGAAAAATTCGGTGTACCGCAAAACACCTTGGATTTTGTCTTCCATGGCGGCTCCGGCTCTTCAGCGGCGGAAATTAAGGAATCGATCAGCTATGGCGTCGTTAAAATGAATATTGATACCGACACCCAATGGGCAACCTGGGCCGGTGTGTTAGGTTATTACAATCAGTATCAAGGCTATTTACAAGGCCAAATCGGCAATCCCGATGGCGACGACAAACCCAACAAAAAGTATTACGACCCTCGTGCCTGGCTACGTTCAAGTCAATTGAGCATGATTTCCCGCCTGGAACAGGCGTTTCAGGAATTAAATGCTGTAAATACGCTATAAACTAATCCAGCTATTCCCCCGATTACACTTCGTTAATCGGGGCTTCGCACTTTCCAACAAGATTCATTGTCCATGCTATTCTTCAGTAGTTTTGATCATCACTACTTCTTGGCAATGGCTGGAGTTATCTCGTGGACGACTTTTTCGGATTTATCGTTTTTCTTGTCGCAATAGTACCGGTCTGCCTGTTCTTGATGCTGGCGAAGTTGATGTCTCAACAGAGCAGCTTCCAGAGCGAATTGAGAGAGTCGTTGACCAAAATCGACAAAGCCATACGCGATGATCGCAAATTGTTGCGGGAACTATCGAAGCAATTAATCAATCCCGAACCAGAAGCACCTCCACAACCCGCCGTCTGCGCATCGCAAGCAGCAATTACAGAACAAGTGCTGTTTGAACTTCCGGCGCAAGCAAACATCATTGAGCCGAATCCTCCGCAAAAAGAAACGATCACAACTATTGTTGAGCCTTTTCAACCCGTCAGCCCTGATGAAGCGTGGGAGTACGCCTGGCCACCGACTGAACCCAGCCGGTTTGAGCTGGCTGCCAAGCAAGTCCTTCAGGAAATATGGAACTGGATTATTGTCGGTGAAGGCCATAGGCCCGAAGGCATGGCAATGGAGTATGCGGTAGCCAGTAACTGGTTGCTGCGTGTCGGTGTACTGATTTTAGTCACCGGCATTGGCTTTTTCTTAAAATACTCGATCGACAACGGCCTCATCGGCGAACAAGCGCGGGTTGCCTTATCGGTATTGGCAGGCGTTGGCATGATCATCGGTGGTGTGCGCCTGGCCTATGGAAATTATCATCTATTCAGCCAAGGCTTACTGGGCGGCGGCATTGCGGTGCTGTATTTCAGCGTGTTTGCGGCCCACAGTTTTTACCATCTTCTCGATGTTATTCCCACTTTTGCATTGATGATATTGGTGACTGCGTGCGCCGCAACATTGGCGATACGACTGGACTCGATGCTGGTGGCAATTTTCGCCATTATTGGCGGTTACTGTACTCCTATGATGTTATCAACCGGTCAAGTCAACTTCCCCGGTTTGTTCAGTTATATGTTGTTGCTTGGTGCCGGTATTCTGGCAATCAACTGGTATAAACAATGGCATTTGCTCAACTTTCTGAGCTTTGTCTTCAATTACCTACTGTTTTTCGGGGCGATGCAAAACTATGATATCGGCTATTTCTGGCAGGTCCTGCCTTACTTAACCGGCTTTTTTGTTTTGTATTCGACAACGGTATTTTTGTTTTGCCTGGTCAATCAGACAAAATCAACCCTACTGGATTTACTGGCCTTGATTATCAATGCGGCGATCTTTTTTACGACTGCATACAACTTAATTGAAGTCGCTTACGGACAAATCTGGATAGCGCTGATCAGCGTGTTGCTGGCAGCTTTTTATATCGGCCATGTTTATTATTGCTTGGCCCGACGCGTGGCAGATCGTGAATTATTGTTGAGTTTTATCGGTCTGGCTGCGTTCTTTATCACCATCACCCTGCCCTTACTATTATCCAATCAATGGATTACCGTCAGCTGGTCGTTGCAAGCGCTGGTCATGCTATGGATAGCGGGTAAGCTGCGCAGCGCATTTTTGCAACAGCTTGCGTATTTGCTGTATCTGATTGTACTGGTGCGTTTTTGTTTTATCGATTTGCCCGGTCAATACGGATTTTCTGGCGTTACTATGGATGGCGAGTTGCCGCTCAGTCAATTTCTGCTCGGTTTAATGGAGCGCATAGTTAGCTTTGGCATACCAATAATGTCATTGGCGCTGGCCTATACCTTAATTGAAAAACCTGCGCCGGCATCGCCATTGGCCTGTGACTCCGCGAATGATGTGCCATTGTTGCTAAAGGAAAATTCGTTGTTGCAAATGATCATCGTCATTTCCGCCGGGCTGCTGTTTATCGTGGTGCAACTGGAGCTCTACCGCAGCTTCGGCTATCTCTATCCACCACTGCAGTTGCCAATTTTGACGCTGGTCTGGCTTGCAATGAGCTGGTTGTTACTAGGCCGATATTTGTCTACGCCTGGAGATGGCTTGCTACAAGTCTTACGCTTATTTATGATCGGTGTTGTGCTTAAATTATTGCTGTTCGATCTGCCGTCTTGGGATTTAAATCTGGGGCAGATTGCCTCAAATGATACGGTGTTAACACTGCGCTATGGTGGCGGCTATTCATTCCAGCTCGCGTTGATGCGCTTGTTGGATTTTGCCGCAATCATCGGCTTTTTACTGTTTGCATTACGGCGCTTATCGACAACGGATAACGACACCGGCAATATTCGGCAATGGTTGGGTGGTGCGGCATTAGCCTTGCTTTTTACCTTCCTCAGTTTGGAAGTCAACTCCCTGCTCTATCAATACGTGCCCGGATTGCGTTCCGGCGGTGTATCGATTTTATGGTCGATATTTGGGTTGTCACTGGTCTTCGCCGGTATCAAACGCCAGATATCTGCATTGCGATTGATTGGTTTGGCCTTGTTTGCGCTGGTGGCGTGGAAAGTATTTTTTATCGATCTGGCCCGACTGGATCAGATTTACCGTATTATCGCCTTCATCGTGTTGGGCATGCTGGCATTGGGCGGTGCATTTTTTTACATGCGTTATCAACAAACCTTTACCGGCCAACAGGCCGATGAGACATCATCATGATCGCAAAAATACTTCTGATTATCGGCTTGTTGTGTTCACAAGCCAACGCAGAGAAAGCTCCCGCTTACCGATTCACCCGGCCTATTATCCACCAGAACGATGGCGGACAAACCTTGCTCGCCGTGGCCCTGGACAATCCAATCTATGCCGTCGTTGCTGATGGCTTTAGTGATTTGCGCTTGGTCAATCAAGAGGGGGTGGAAACCCCCTTTCTGCTGCAACAAATCACCAGTCGCAAAACCGTGATCCAGCGTCTGCCTAGCGCTAGCGTAACGCAGGCACTGCAGACATCCGGCAGTGACGGCATTACCGTGATGGTCGATCTGGACAAAGGGGCGGCTAATGCTGACGGACTGTCTGTAATCACTGCACAGCATGATTTCGAATACAGTTTGCAAATCTACGGGACAAATGACGATGGCGCCAGCAAGAACTGGCAGTTATTGCTTGATAATGCGCTTATCTACGACTATGCCCGCTACATGGATGTTAACAACCACGACATAGATTTTCCGAGCAACAACTACCGGCATTTTAAAATTGTCATCGCCCAGCCCATCCAAGTTCGCATCGGCAAATTGCTTGAACTTACCCGCACAATACGCGGGGACAAAAATCCACAACTCAGCGAAAAACTAGAGTTGCTTAACGAACCACTGCACATTGATCGTATCGAGTTTTGGCACAATCAATCCGAAACCCTGCCGGAAACCGAACAACAGTTTGATTATCCGCTGACTGCATTCAACGTTACTCAGGATGCTGAACACAAAACCAGCGTGATTGATATCGATAGCCGGAATCAACCCTTAACCGGCTTTACGCTGAAAACCACGACCCCTAATTTCAGACGTAACGCCGAAGTGCAAATTCCGGCTCAGCACGGCATGCAAACGATTGGTCATGCAAACCTGGAAGCCTTGCATTTTCAGGATATCAATCGCGATAAAACGGATATCAATTTTCCGGAACAACGCCGGCAACATTACCGGATTGTGATTCAAAATCAAGACAACCCGCCGCTGGAAATCAGTAACGTGACTGGCAACGGCCACGGCTATCAATTACTGTTTTTACCGCAGCCGGGCAAAACCTATCAGTTGCGATACAGCAGCGCTCAAGCCAAGTTACCTCACTACGACACGGCTCCGATTTTGGAGCTGTTAAAACGTGGTTACCCAATTACCAGTGCTGAACTTGGCCCTGAAAATGCGGAAGCGCCCGTTAAACAAACCTTCGACTTCGTTAATCTGCTGAACAGCAAGTTATTTTTAGGGCTTGTTATTGGCCTGATGGTGCTGGTGCTGGGATGGAGCTTGTACCGGGTAAGCAAGCGCGTCACTGAATTACCCAAATAAGTTTAATAACCCAGGAAATCACATCATGAACACAGATTCTAATAACCCCGTCGTCCCTATACTCGTTCAGGAAGCCTTATTTATTACCGACAGCAATAGCGTGATATTACATGTCAATGAAGCCTTTACCAAGATTAATGGTAATCGTCCGTTAAAACCGTATTTTCTGACCGAATAATAACCGTCATCCTCTACATTTTTTAAAGAGGATGCACCATGGCACTTTCAGAACACTGGCTTAATCACATCACTGCCTGGCAACGT
>JABFRC010000168.1 GCA_013141375.1 Methylococcaceae bacterium
CATGACGACTGTACAATCGCAAAGCACTTCCAACCCGACATCTATTTCCCAAGTGGCGGCAGAAGCGGCATTAACCGGTGATCAAAGTTTTATTCACAACATGTGTGTTGAATTCAAAAAACGTCATGATTATGTGGTAGCAGAACTCAACAGCATCGAAGGCATTCACTGCCTGCCTACTGACGGCACTTTTTATGTGTTCCCCAACATTGAGCCTTTGATTGCCCGCCTGGACGGTATTAACGACGATCTGGCGTTTTCTGATTATCTGATAGAAAAAGCCGGTGTGGCCTTAGTGCCCGGCTCTGCATTTGGCAGCCCTGGCCATATCAGAATTTCCATCGCTACCAGTATGAAGAATCTGGAAAATGCTTTGGAGCGGATTAAGAAGGCAATTTAAACCAATAACATTAAGCGATTGAGTGATGTATCGTTATTGATATATCACTCTATTATTATTGGCCAGGTAAAACCCTAACTTCTTCCCCTTCCAATTTAAGATGATAGGGTTGTTCAGATACCTGCAATACCACTAACATCCTGCAACCACCTTGGCTCAACTGAGCCTGCAACACATTTCCAACCAATTGCTCGGTCTCCGTACTATCGTCAGTGATAGCAGCATTTGCAGCGGGTAAATGTCCCAAGTCGCATTCAGCGACAAACAATTGTCTTTTTGATTTACCCAGATAATGCGTTCGAGCGACGATTTCCTGGCCGGTGTAGCAGCCTTTGGTAAAGCTGATGCCGCCCAGAATATCCAGATTGAGCATTTGCGGAATGTATTCTTCCGAGGTGTTCCCATCCAGCCAAGGAATTCCCTCAAGAATGTCCAGTGAGCGCCAAAGTTCCGGTGTTGCTGGATGAAAGCCTTGCGCACCAACTTGCGCCGTCCAATAAGATTTCGCCTCGTCTACCGATGCTATCAACAATTGCCTGCTCAGCTTGCCGGACAAATCTATCGTCGTTAGCTGTTGTTGCTGAGATGTGCTGCCAAACGCTTCGGGTGATGGCGCAAGATTGGTTCGATAGCGGCCAATCAAACACAGCTCGTCCGTGCTATCAGTGAGAGTAACAGCTGAACGCAATACATACATTTGCAGGCGCTTCTTGACTGACCCCAGCAGCTCTAACGGCAACAATAACAGGAATGTTTCTTCCCGTTTTGCCAACAGAAAGGTCGTAATAACCCGTCCTTTGGGATTGCAAATAGCTCCCAGACTGCTTTTGCTATCGCTAATATCGTGGACATTGCAGGTAATTTGGCCTTGCAGAAACTGTCCGGCATCCTTGCCTGAAACGGATAGCACACCAAGGTAACTAAGGGGACAGAGGATTGTCTTAGCTTCCGATTTTGTTGCAATTAAATCGATATCATCAATCGTGCCGTGAGTTGCAGTCAGGAAATTTTTCCAATCAAGATTCATAAACGACCAAGTTGTAAATAAGCAATGGGCAATTATATCGTTGTTTAAAATCTTATTCCGGCTGTATTCCGAATTCCACTGGCAACATACAAGTTACTAAACTAATATTCCGCCCAGCAGTTGATTGCCTTTGATTTAAAAGGGTAATCAATTAACCTAAAAAGCAAAAAAAATAGACTATTCCTACATGGCTAAATCAACCAACAAGCCTTCAGCGTTCACTACCGGTGTTTGGATGACAATTGGCTTGTTCGTTGTTTTTGCCATGATCTTTACGCTTTACGTGCATTCAGAAAAACAGATTGATCGCACCAATAATTTGCGGATACGGTCAATTTTATTGGCTCGGGAACTCCGCCAGTCCTCCGATGATCTTACCAAGATGGCGCGCAATTACGTCATTACTGGCAAACCTATCTTTAAACAGCATTTTCAGGAAATCCTCGATATCCGCGACGGAAAAACACCTAGACCCATCGACTACTACGATATCTATTGGGACTTGGTGCTGGATGACGACCAACGCCCGCGCCCTTTCAGTGACAAAACCATCAGCTTATTGCATTTGATGCGTCAGGTGGGCTTTACCGATGAAGAATTCCAAAAATTATCGCAAGCGAAAATGAGTTCCGACGCGCTTACCGCCACTGAATACGCAGCAATGTCATTAGCAGAGTCATCGACATCGCTAGCAGACGAGGCGCGTATGCAGGCGATTCAGATGCTGCATGACACGTCCTACCATAAAGCAAAAGCAGACATTCTGCGCCCACTCAGTGAATTTGAGCAGTTGATGAATAATAGGATGCTCACAGCCGTGCATGTGGCGGAACAGGCTGCATTGCTGATTCGAGTGGTGTTTATCGTATTTGGCTTACTTTTGTTGATCATGCTGTTGCGGACTTATAAAGCCTTATTTTCAATACTCGGTGGTTCGGTGGATGAACTCCATGCTCATATCACTAAAATTGGCGGCGGAGATTTTAGCGGTCAAATTTCAGTCATACCAGGCATGGAACATAGCGTTTTAGGCTGGCTATCGCAAACACATCAAAATTTAAACAAGATCAATGAAGCCAGAAACTCAGCTGAAAATAGAATTCGACGCTTAATGCAGCTTTATGCCGCGCTCAGTCAGTGCAATCAAGCCATTGTCCGCGCCAAAGACGAAACCGAGTTATTTCCACAAATCTGCCGCGATGCCGTAGATTTTGGAAAAATGAAAATGGCCTGGATAGGCATGCTGGATCCTGAAACCGGCTGGGTAACACCTGCTGCCAGTGTTGGCGAAGGCATCGAATACCTTAAAGATATTCGCTTGTCGGTTGATCCTACCAGCCCCTATGGCAAAGGCCCGACAGGCACGGCTATCAGGACTGGCGAAGTATTTTGGTGCCAGGATTTTCTTAATGACCCTCGCACCACTCCCTGGCATGAACGGGGCTGTCGTTTCGGTTGGCGCAGTTCCGCCGCACTGCCATTGCATCGTAACGGCGCAGTGTGTGGCAGCTTGAATGTTTATGCGGGCGAAGTGGGCGCGTTTGATGAGGCCGAGAAAAACCTGTTATTGGAAATGGCAATGGATATCAGCTATGCCATTGATCGCTTTGAACTGGAACGCCAACAAGCCAATCTGACCGAGCAACTGCGCATGACGCAAAGTCGCATGGACAGCATTCTTAATAGTATTGATCAAATAATTTGGTCGGTGGACGCAAATACCCAGCAAATTCTTTTTTTAAATGAGGCAGTTGCTCCGATTTACGGCAGAACAGCAGATGAGTTTTTCAATCATCCCCAGCTATGGCTGGAATCCATTCATGCTGATGACATCACCATTGCCATCGATATGGAAAGAAAAACGCGTGAACGAGGTAAAGACTCAGCTGAATACCGAATTGTTCGTCCAACGGGAGATGTAAGATGGATAGCCAATCAGGCTTGGCGAGTCTGTGCCGAGGATGGCAGTCTGCTAAGAATAGATGGTTTGGTCTCCGACATTACTGAACGTAAACTCGCTGAATCTCACATACAGCATTTGGCTTATTATGACGCGCTTACCGGCTTGCCCAATCGCACCTTGCTTGATGACAGGCTGACGCAGGCAATCAGCGCAGCTATCCGCAATAACAACCAGTTTGTGCTGATGTTTCTTGACCTTGATCATTTCAAAAATATCAACGACACCTTGGGGCATAGGATTGGTGATCAATTATTAATCCAGGCGTCACAGCGCATGATTGCGGCCGTGCGCAATGAAGATACCGTGGCTCGTCCTGGTGGCGATGAGTTTATCCTGATTTTACTGGATACCAATACGGATGGCGCAACCCATGTAGCAGATAAGATCCTTACTACGCTGAGCTTGCCTTATATCATTGATGGACATGAATTGGTGGTGACGCCTTCAATCGGGATTTCGGTTTATCCAAATGACGGCCACGACTTCCAAACGCTCGCACAATGCGCAGATGCAGCGATGTATCGCGCGAAGCAAGAAGGCCGTAACGGATATCGATTCTTTAGTCCGGAAATGCAAGCGAATTCGGCGCGCATCTTGTTACTTGAAAATGCCTTACGCAAAGCTGTCGAGCATCAACAATTTTGCCTTCATTATCAACCGCAATTCTCAGTTACAACTGGTGAAATTATCGGTGCCGAAGCGCTCATTCGCTGGCATCATCCTGATTTAGGAATCATATCCCCGGCTGAATTTATTCCCATTGCGGAAAGCAGCGGCCAGATTATCGCCATCGGCACTTGGGTGATTCGCACCGCCCTCGAACAATTAAAGCAATGGTTGAATAGTGGCATGGCACCCATGATCATGGCAGTTAATCTGTCTGCGGTACAATTTCGCTACGCCCGTCTTCCTGAATTGGTTTCTCAAATTTTGAATGAGATAGGGCTTCCGGCCAGCTTTCTTGAACTTGAACTAACCGAAGGTGTCGCAATGGACGATCCCGATACAGCCATCGCGATTATGGACAATTTACATGCGCGAGGCGTGCGCATGTCCGTTGATGATTTCGGCACAGGGTATTCTTCGCTCAGCTATCTAAAGCGCTTTAAAGTGTACAAACTCAAGATTGATCAATCGTTTGTTCGAGATATTACTGACGATCCTGAAGATCGAGCGATTGTGACTGCAATTATCAATTTATCCCGTAGTCTGGGTTTTCAAACGATAGCCGAAGGTGTTGAAACCGAAAGTCAGCTGGCGTTTCTTAGAGAACAAGGCTGCGATGAAGTGCAAGGTTACTATTTCAGTAAGCCGCTACCCGCGGAACAATTTGCTGAGTTTGTGCAGCGTCACTCCGCAATTCCGCTCGAACCTCGTAATGGCGCATAAGCTACAACCCTTATTACATTTGGAGGTTAAACCCTCCTCTCGTTTTAAACACGCCAAAATTGCCGTGCATTTTCTTGCCATCACCGCAACACTGAGCAATGCCTTGCCGATGTGGCAGCAAGCGATGCTATCAATGGCTTTATTGGGGCATCTTTATTTGACACTCAATTCTTCTAGTGATTCCACAATTAAAATAAAGCACAGTGACATCGCCGACTGGGAAGTAGCCACTTCCGGGGATGAATATACAACCGTGCAGATTTTGCCATCAACGGTAATTACAACCCTGCTGATCATCGTTCACTACAAGCCTTTGAATGCGACAGCTAGGCATGGCGTTCAAACGGTGCTTATCCCTTTTGACGCACTTAGCGAAAAGGACTTTCGTCACTTAGTCATAAGATTAAAAACATCACCTAGTCCGAAATGATTCCGACGTCACGGTTATTCCTTAGCTCGCAACTTTATTGCTTGACAGTAATCGGTCAGTCGCTACCATTGCTCTGCGATTTTCAACTATAAAAACTTAGACAACAGAAGGTTACACCATGAAAAAAAGACTATTTTTTGCCGCCGCGATGTTGATATCAGGTGGTGTATTTGCGGCAACTGATCATTACGTCCTCAAAGATGGCAGTCATGTACAACATCTAAAAATCACAACTGTTGGCGATGATGTCAAAGTAAGCGCCGATGTTGACTTTGAACCCAATAGCTCAGAGCAAGGCAAGCATGCTTGCTCTGCTGATATTCACGGCGAAGCCAAAAGGTTAAGCGAAACTGAGCTGCTGTTGAAAAAGCAACTGGCAGGGGAAGCGCGTTTTTGCTCACTGAACATTCATCTGACGGCGGATGGCGCAAAAATCGAGCAATCTGAAGACTGCGGCTATTTTGCCGCCGGCATTTGCCGTTTTTCCAGCGACGGCAAAGAATTGGTAAAAGTAAAATAATCTCCGGCTAATTTGTCAGTGTTGGGTTGCGATCAGTAACCCAACTATTCCAACTGCTGATCTGCAAAGCGTTTATAGAACAAATTCAGCGCCAGCAACGCAATCATCAGAAGCACTATCGATAACATGACTACGTTATCGCCCCATGATGCAAAAGGCGTCATTCCTGCCATCGGTACTATCTCTCCTGCCAAAACAAACTCTTGAAATAGCGGCGCTTGCGCAATAATTTTACCTTCCGGAGAAACAATCCCCGTTTGTCCGGTATTGGTGGCTCGTAACAAATATCGACCGCTTTCCAACGCCCGCATCCTGGCTATTTGCATGTGCTGATAGGGCTCGATAGAGCGCCCAAACCAGGCGTCATTGGTGACATTCACCAGATAAGCCGCGGCGGCAAGATCATTTGCATTGCTTTCGGCAAACACGTCTTCGTAACAAACACTGGTCAAAAATGCATATCCAGCTGCCATTAATAAAGGCTGATCGGCATTGCCCGGCGTAAATTCACCCAACTTCAATTTGATGGTATTCAAGACAAATCCAGATAATGGTTGCAAGGGCAAATACTCGCCAAAAGGCAATAAATGCTTTTTTTGATACATTCCCTCTTGACGACCTAAGGTGATTACAGCGTTATAGCGATGGGTTTCGGACAGGTCTTTGGCCGGCACACTGATAATCAGATCGGTGCCATGCTGTTTGGCTTGCTCTGCCAAGGGTTTCAAAAATGCTTCGTTCACCTCTGCTACATAAGCGGGTATGGCGGTTTCCGGCCAAATAATAAGATCCGCATCCCAATGTTGTTCAGACATGGCTTGATAAAGGGCCATAGTTTTAAGTTTATTTTCACTACGCCATTTTTGATCTTGGGCAATATTTCCCTGAACTAGAGCAACATCAATCGGCGCGCCGATGGGATGAGTCCAATGTATCGTTTGCAGAAAGCCGCCTAATGCCCATAGTAGCGTTATGCCTGCAATAATAACTTTGCGATATTGGGCGCTAGTAAATTGCTTTGCAATTACCGCCGCAGTCAATGCCAGCACGAATCCTGCGCCGTACACACCAAGCAATGGTATGTATCCGGCTAAAGGCGTATCGAGCTGTGAGTAAGCCGTCAGTAGCCAGGGAAAGCCATTGAGGAACCAGGTGCCGCGAACAAACTCTATCAATGTCCAAACCAATGGAATAATAAATATCCGAATCGTTACATTGATTCTTGACAACAAACTGGCTGAGAAATATCCGGCCAACGCTGGAAACAAGGCCCAGAGCGCGACGAAGGTGCTGGTGAGTAAAAAAGACACCGATACGCCGACCTTACCCATATCATGGATGCTGATATAGACCCAGGAAACACCTACGCCAAACATCCCCAATCCAAACAGCAAGCCTCTTAAAAAGGCACGACCTGGATTAATGTCTTGCCACGAAGCAAACAAAAAAATCAGCGCCAAAATCACCAAATATTGAAAATCAAAGGGCGAGAAGCCAAGCGTAAACAAAACGCCTGCAATCGGAGCAAACAATTCCCAATATCGGGTCTCAGGGGATTTAAACATGCAAGACAGTCATTGAATTAATAGATGTGTCGATATTAGGCAAGTTATGCCAATCTCAATAAGTTCTCATGCTATCCCTTCTCCAACGAGAAAAGGTTGGAATGAGGGTTTCAAATAAAAACTTGTTGGGATTGGTATTGTTGGCAAAAAAAAACCCTGGTCGTTACCGACCAGGGTCATTCTTCCTAATCTAAAAAAGCAGATTAGTTATTTGGCAGAGCAAATACAGTTAAAGTTCCACCCAATTTGGTGAAAGAACTCAAGCTTCTGTATGCACCAACCGCACCCAATCCTTCTGAGTTTGATTTTTCGTCACCTGAGTCAAGACCGGCTGCGATACCGATACCTGCCCAACCGCCGATACCTGACAATACGCCAACGTATTGTTTGCCGTTGTAAGACCAAGTATTAACGTTACCGATGATGCCGGAAGGAGTTTTGAATTTGTACAATTCTTTACCTGATTTGGCGTCAACCGCTTTCAAGTAACCTTCCAAAGTGCCGTAGAAAACTACGCCGCCGGCAGTTGCAACAGAACCAGACCATACGGAGAATGTTTCTTTGTTAGACCAAGCAATTTTGCCGGTTTTTGCATCGAATGCAGTGAATTGGCCCAAGTTGGTTGAGTCATCTGGTTTGCCGGTGATAACGTCAGCGCCTGCAGGGCCCATAGTCAGTGTCGCACCAACATAAGGTTGACCAGCTGTGTAGGCAACTTCAAATGGTTCGTAGTCCATGCACAGGTGGTTGCCTGAGATGTAGAACAAGCCGGTTTGTGGCGAGTAAGACACGGGTTGTTGGTTCTTAGAGCCCAACGCAGCAGGGCAAATGCCTACTGAATTAACGTCTTCGCCGTTTTGTTCAGTACTGTATTTTGAAACCACTTCAGGACGACCAGATTTCAGGTCAACGTGAGATGCCCAGTTAACTGATTTGTCGAATTTTTCAGC
>JABFRC010000054.1 GCA_013141375.1 Methylococcaceae bacterium
GTGCCGGTGTCCACGCTGGCTGCCATCGCCCAGGATTTTTTTGATCAACATGATGACAACGTCGCTTATGTCGCGATGGATGCGCGCATGGGGGAGATTTTTTGGGGTGTATATCAGCGCAATGCTGAAGGCTATGCCGAATTGCTTGGCGAAGAAGCCGTTACTCCAGCAGAAAACATCATCTTTCCATTACTGCCCGGTGTCGGCGTAGGTTCGGGCTGGGGCGTTTATCACCAACAACTCCTCACTTGTTTGGAAGGTCTGGTTACCGACTACCACTGTGATTTTTTACCCAGAGCCGCCAGCATCGCCAAACTGGGTTCGTGGGGTTTTAATTTGGGCCAAGCGGTCGATGTTGACCAAGCCATGCCCGTGTATTTGCGAGACAATGTGGCGAAAAAGGAGTCTGAGCGGGTGTACGTTGAAAGCAAAAAAACCGTCTAATCTCTCGGGGTTAGACGGTTTCTAAAAGCATTTATCACCGAAGATAGTAAAACTTTCTAACGGCAAAATATAGTTGAGGATTAATCTGATTAGTTGGCAGTCAGCGTAATCGTGGTGCCCGTATTATTGACACTCCAAGTCCTTCCTGCAGGCAATTTAGGCAGGTTATACGTTGGAGCAGGACCATAATAAGATGTCAAATCAGCAGAAATGATATTGAAACTGGTTCCAGCGGGTGGGATGTAGCCATTGCGTAGCTGTACATTCAATTTCCAGTTATTTAAATACAAGCTGCCGTTAACATGTAGGTGATCGGCATTTGAAGCGCCAGCTATTTCTATATCTGTAGAACAACCAACACAGATCACATCATTATTGTCAGCGGTAAGGGTTAAGGTTCCTAACGGTGATCCTGGTGAAAGCGTAGCTTTAGAAGGAATAATATTATCAAAATTACTGACCACGGTGCCGCTGCCACTTAATATACCACCTTGGATATCTATGCTAGAGACAGCAAAAAAGCCATTAACCTTAGTTTCCCCGGCAGTCTGTACATAAATAGGGAGACCATCGATTATTGTATTGGCTAAGTCATCACCAAAAGGTTTAAATTTACCTCTCGGTGTGACCTCAAAAGTCCCTGAGTTGTTGATTGTGCCATTACCATCAACGGTTTTCATATTGTCGTCAATACGGCAGACGCCGTAATTGTTAAAAGTGCCTTCAAGATAAAATTGATTGTCGTCAAAGGCTGTACCAGCGTTCCCAAATCGTGGAATGAAGTTAAAAGTTCCGTAATTATCCAATCTACTCGTGTCATAAATTCTAAACCAATCCGACGAGTTGATGATGCCTGTGGCTTTGTTGTCGAGTAAGCTAGCACCCATTACAAAAAACTCATATCTGATATCTATCAGACCATGATTATTCAGTGTGCCATTCACAGTAAATATACCAGCATCCTGAATTAGCTCACCATAATTGTTCGCCGTTTTATTTCCTATAAGCCAGCGTTTGCATGTTTGTGTGTCGCCCCGTTGATTATCAATAAATGGGAACGTGCAGGGTTTAATAGCAGCCGACGCTGCATGGTTAAAAATTAGTAGACTAGCTGTTAATGTTAGTTGACCTAGTAACGTAGTTTTTTTCATCTTTATTTTCCTATGTAGGTTTGGCACGAAATTAATGGAGGCAAGCCTCAGTGGTTGTTTGTCACAATTAAGACAAAAGCAATATATATACCAATCCGATAGCTAACGTGATTGACTCCTACAATATCAAGTGATGCAAGTGCTGTAATGCGATCTTATAAGCAAGAAAAATATTTAAAATGAAAAACCAACAAAAATAGATTGTCAAGTAACATAGTTTAATTGAAGGTCTTGTAAATTTGGGTTCATGACTTTACTCCCAACAGAATGCAATCACCCATCTATCAACCCCAACAAATCCGTAACCCCCACATCCAAGCCTTGTTGTGACAATAACGTTGTCACTTGGCCTCGATGATGGGTTTGGTGATTAAACAAGTGCAGCATCAGGCTGCCGAAGTTTTTGTTTTGTGCTTCGCCTTTCATATTTTCATAAGCCAGCGTATAGCTAAGATCATTGGGATCAAGCTGTTCGCACCAAGCGATGATTGTTTTGTCCAGCTCGCGACGTTGCTGGGTTAATGCCGAAAAGTCAGCAATTAATATTTGCGCCAGGGCTTGTGGCTGGGGTGTTGCGCTAATTTCTTCTAATGCTGAATGTTGCGCGGGGTGGTTAGAAAAACGCTTTAACCAAACGACGTCGGCGACCATGATGTGGTTCAAAGTGCCCAATAGCGAGCCGAAAAATGCGCCACGATTTCTGGCAAGTTCGTCGGCGGGCAACTGCGTGGCGGTGTTATAGAGTTTGTCGTTCATCCATTGGTTGTAGCGGCTTAATAAACGTAAATGGTCAAGCATGGTTGGTTTCCTGTTTGGGTAATTGGTTATACCAATTTCAATAAATTTTTATTTGAAACCCTCATCCTAACCTTCTCCCGTTGGAGAAGGGATAGTGTGCGAACTTATTGGGATTGGTATTATTCGAATGCTGCTATCACTTCGGTTTCTTGCTTGCCTGCGTCAATCCAGGTCTTCATTGCAGAGTGATCCAATACGGTACTTATATAAGCTTGCGCTTCGGAATTAGTTGCTAATTGGTAGCTATAAAAACGTAACGCGACGGGGGCAAACATCGCATCGACAATACTAAATTGGCCGAACAGCCATGGGCCTTTGTCGCTGTACTGTTGACGACATTGCTGCCAGATTTGGCTAATGCGCTCGATGTCGGCATAGACTGCATCGGGCAATTGTTTCGACGCTGGCGTCCGGCGGCAGTTCATGCCGCAGTGGCTGCGCAATGCGGTAAACCCGGAGTGCATTTCAGCGGCCAATGAACGCGCCCGGGCTCTTTCGGCAATATCTTCAGGCCAGCCTTGGGTGTGCGGAAAACGCTCAGCCAGATATTCCAGAATCGCCAGTGAATCCCATACCTTTATGTCGCCATCTATCAACACAGGCACTTTACCGGCGGGAGAATAACTCAAGATTTTGCTTTTGGAATCTTCCCGGTACAGCGGGATTCTGATTTCTTCAAATGCAATGTCGTGATATTTCAAGAATAACCAAGGCCGCAACGACCAGGAAGAATAGTTTTTGTTGCCGATGATCAGGGTAAAGGTCATGGTGGAACTCCGATGAAATTTTAGCTTGGATTATTATCGCATTCCTGTCTTGCGGTAAAGTCGGCAATGCAATGGGTGTATTTCAAATTTGCACTCACATAGCCGCTTGACTACATCAATGCTAAAATTCGCCGCTCTTACTCTGATTCAATAAAGGAACAACATGAGCAAAATCACTATTGAACACAACCCAAGCGAAGACCGTCTAAAAGAATTAGGCGTTTCCAAGTGGGCTATCTGGGAAAAGGAAATTTCCAAATTTCCGATTGATTTCGACGAGACCGAAAGCGCTTATATTCTGGAAGGTGAGATTTTAGTCACACCTGCCGGTGGCGAGCCGGTGCGTATCGTCCCAGGCGATCTGGTGTCTTTTCATGCAGGACTGGATAGTCAGTGGGAAGTGGTAAAGCCGTTGCGTAAGCACTACAGTTACGATTACCCAAACGGCGTTTAGTCATCGCTTAACAAAAAAGGCATCTACGGATGCCTTTTTTATTGGGGTTGTAAGCTGCCCAAAACATGAGGAGATCATTGTGCGAGTATCATTAAATACACAAATTTTTCTAGGTGCATTAACGGGCATCGCACTGGGCTTGCTGTTTGCCGGATTGGGGCCTGAATCCAGTAGCGCGAAACAGGGAATCTATTTATGTGGACTGGTGGGTGGCGTATTCATTGATATGCTGAAAATGGTGCTGGCGCCGCTTATTTTTACTTCTATTGCAGTCGGTGTTGCCAATTTACGGGTGCATAGTCAGCTACATAAAGTCTGGATTTCAACGCTGGGCTTTTTTGTGTTGTCGATGGCGCTGGCGATTGTGTTGGGTTTATCTGCGGCCAACCTGTTCGAGCCGGGCAAAGGTCTAAATCTGGATCTCTTCCATAATGCGACTCAGGGTTTTGCTGCCAAGCAGATGACCTTTGCCGAATTCATTGCCGGTTTTCTTCACAGTTTGTTTGTTAATCCATTTACCGCTCTGGCGCAAAGCAATGTCTTGGCGATTGTGGTGTTTGCGATGTTGTTAGGGATTGCTTTGGTGGTAGGCGGTGAACGTTATCGCAATATATTGGCATTGATGCAGGAAGGCCTTGAGCTAATGCTGCGATTGGTCGGCTGGATTATGCATTTGGCACCGATCGGCATTATGGCACTCTTGGCCCAGCTGTTAGCGACTCAAAATCTGGCATTGTTGAGTAGTCTGGCTAAGTTTGTTGCTGTGATTATCGGTACCACCTTGCTGCACGGTTTTGTGGTGTTGCCGCTGCTGCTGTTTTTGGTGACGCGTGTGTCGCCGTTACGGTTTTTTCGCGGTAGTCGCGAGGCTTTGTTAACTGCTTTTGCGACCAGTTCCAGTTCGGCGACCTTGCCGGTGACTCTGCGTTGTGTCGAGCAGCATTTGCATGTTAAACCGGGTATTGCAGGTTTTGTCATTCCGTTGGGAGCTACTATTAATATGGACGGTACGGCGCTGTATGAGGCCTCGGCCGCGCTGTTTGTGGCTAATTTGGCCGGCATTGAGCTTGATCTGGCTCAGCAATTGATTGTGTTTTTTACCACCATGATGGCTGCGATAGGTGCTCCCGGTATTCCCAGTGCGGGAATGGTGACCATGGTGATGGTGTTGCAGTCAGTCGGTTTACCGGCTGAAGCCGTAGCAATTTTATTGCCGATAGATCGGCTACTGGATACGGTGCGCACTATGGTGAACGTTGAGGGTGATATGGTGGGTAGCTTAGTGGTGCAGACATGGGTGGAGCCAGATAACGCTTGAAAGTGATGCCCGAAAGATTCGATTTGTTGTGATGGACGCCTTAATTTGCTAGCATTGACGCCAGTGTTGGGCAGAGAATTGTTGTATTGCGATGAAAGAGATTAAAAAAGTTTGCGATCTTTGTGGGTTAACTGTTGAAATCCAGGGATTTAATTTATTGACAAAAAACGGTGAAAAATCGTTTTGTTGTGAGGGATGCAAGGGGATTTATCAGATGTTGCATGAAGATCAGATTCTGCCTGAACCCAAGCAAGAATAAATCATCGTAATTCAATTAATGTTGTTATTTGGGGAAATGTCACTATGAAAAATGCGCATGGCAAGCATATGCCGCATGATAAATCTTCACTGCCTAATGAGATTTTTAGAGGCACTATTGCCACAGCAGTTGTATATACCGGGAGTAAAGTAATGAGCAATGTAACAAAGCATCCGATTTGGGTTTTTGGTTTAGGCGTTGTCGCGGGCTATTTTGTCCACAAGCACAGAAAAGAGATTATTGCCAATGCAACCAAATTGGTTGATTCCGGTAAAGATTTCGTGCTGCAACAAAAAGAAAATCTGGAAGATATCGTCGCCGAGACTAAAGAATAAGGTCGACCTGACGATTCATTCTTCGCCGAATGAATAGTGTTACAACGGGTGCTCCTTGGCTGATCGGCAAAGGGCGCCCGTTTTGTTTTTAGGATCATAACGATGTCTATCCAAAAAGAAATTGTCTTAAGGTATCAAGTTGAAGGGCATGTCAGGTTCCAGATACCCGCTCAGCTCTGTGACGCCGGAGTAGCTAAAGCCGTTTCTGATGGCATATCAGCCATAGATGGCGTGTATCGAGTCAATCTCTATCGTAGTCAGCAAAAATTGTCGATTCGGTATCAAGAGTCCGTTACCGATTTTAAAACCTTGGCCAAACAACTGTTTGCCTTGCTAAATACACTGGATACTCAAGGTAGCTTACAGCCAAAACCGAAAGAAGTATCGAGCAGGTTAGCACCTTTAAAGGCTAAAGCCAGCGCTAAAATGGATGACTTCAGGCTGACACGTTGGGCTAAAGCCAAATATGTTGAAACCAAGGAAACGGTACAGGCCGCAAAAATCATTACCAAATTGGGTATGAAAAAACCTACGGCTTTTATCAAAGACCCGGAAAAAGCCATTATTGATTTCTGCAATGACATTCTGGTGCTTTTTATGATCAGACTGCATTGGCCGGCCATCACTCAGCAATGGATTTTAAGGCCTCTTCAGTACCGTTATGAGTGGTTAGCGCTTATTTATATGGTGTTTTTATTGGTTCGTTCGCGTACACCTAAAAACAAACGCGTAAGTAAATCAGCTTAATTAAGTCAGCGTTGCTGACTTTTTGTTTTGAATGGTGCATTTTAAAGACGCTTGATTTTCAAGAAAATTTTTCACGGATATTTACATGTCAGCTCCGAAAAACTTCCAGCTTGTTCACCAATTATCAAGACGTATCAGGATTGTCTCCCCCCTTCTCAAGAACGATCAAGAGCGTTGTTACATTCTTGAAATCATCTTAAAAAAACGCCCTGAAATTAAAGTCGTCAGGTCTGTTGCCGCGTTGGGATCGGTAGTGGTCGAATTTAATCCGGCCGGTCTGCCGAAAAAGAATCTGCTGATTTTGCTGGATGCTGTCCTTGGTAATATTGGCCAGGCGAAAGTCGATCAACATCAACAGGCGCACAAAGTGTTTGATGGTCCCGTGCAGGAGATTGATCTTGCCGTTGAGGGCATGAGTTGTGCCTCCTGTGCCTTACTGATTGAAATGGTGCTTAAGCGGGACGATAGAGTCAAACAGGTCAACGTAAATTTTGGTACTTCCACGCTGACCGTTCATGGTCAGTTGGGTCGCGATGATGTGGCGAAGAAAGTGTCAGAACTAGGTTACCAAGTCTTTGCAACCGATACCTTATCGCAACGCAAGAAATTGATTGAGCGTGAATCTGAGCGAATCGGCAAGGCTCGTCAACGCTTTGTCTGGTCGGCGATATTAAGTTTTCCGGTGGTCGCTGTAGGTATGACTATGCCCACCTCCAGATGGCTGCATTGGCTTCAGTTTGTGCTGACAACGCCGGTGGTGTTTGGCTCGGGATGGACGTTTTTTGCTAAAGCTTGGCGATTACTTAAACAACGCACGGCGAATATGGATTCGCTGATTGCATTAGGCGTTGGTGCGGCCTATGGCTATAGTTTGCCGTCATTGTTCAGACGCAAAGGGCATATTTATTTTGAAGCGGCTGCGGCCATCATTACTTTTGTGTTGCTCGGACGTTTTTTGGAAGAACGTGCCAAAGGTAAAGCCGGTGAGGCCATTCGTAAGCTTGTCGATTTACAGCCCGCTACTGCCACGCTGATTCGTGATGGGCAAGAATCCATTATTGATGTTGATGCAATTGTCGTCGACGATGAGTTATTAGTACGGCCCGGCGAAAAAATACCGACCGATGGCGTTGTTATTCAAGGCGTATCCACCGTTGATGAAGCCATGGTTACCGGCGAAAGTTTACCGGTAGTCAAAGATGTCGGCCATAAAGTCTTGGGCGGTTGTGTTAATGGCAATGGCGTATTGCGCATTCGTGCCACAGCCGTGGGCATGGATACCGTGTTGGCGGGTATTGTTCACATGGTTGATCAGGCTCAATCGACGAAACTGCCTATCCAAAAACAAGTGGACAAAATCTCGGCCGTTTTTGTACCTGCGGTGATGTTGGTTTCGGCTTCCACGATGGTCGGCTGGTTAGTGGTGGGAGCGCCGTTTGGTTTCGCATTCGGTAGCGCTATCACGGTGTTGCTCATAGCCTGTCCTTGCGCATTAGGTTTGGCAACACCTGCAGCAATTATGGTTGGTGCCGGACATGCTGCCAAAGAAGGCATTTACATCCGCAATGGTGAAAGTCTGGAAACAGCCGCCAAGTTAAATGTCATCGTTTTCGACAAAACCGGCACCATCACTGAAGGCAAACCCAAAGTTAGCGATTTGCTGAAGATATCCCGACTGGGCGAAGAAAAAATCATCATGCTGGCCGCCTCTGCTGAGCATAATTCAGAGCATTTTCTGGGTAAGGCCATTGTCGAGCATGCCAGGGATTTGGATATTGCCCTTAAACCCACGACGCACTTTTATAGTGAAACAGGCTCTGGGATTACAGCCGAAGTTGACGGCAAGAAGCTTATTATTGGCAATAAAGGCTGGTTGATTGATCAAGGCATTAAAGTTGAAGGCTTGTTAAGCGCTGCCGGTAAATTTGCTGAACAAGGTAAAACCCCCGTGTTT
>JABFRC010000182.1 GCA_013141375.1 Methylococcaceae bacterium
ATGCCCGATCACCACCACGTTTTTATTCTGAAGTTGCGGTAAAAAATAATCGAACACTGCCAAATTAGCGTGTTCGACAGTATTATCCAGCGCCACAGAATTGGGCAAAACCCGGCTGTTGATGCAGCTGTTGATTGCCGCCATCGCAACCGTGGCCTGGTAAGGATCCCATTCCAATATCCAGGCAGCCAGATCGGTCACCGGTTTACCAACTAACGAACCCGACCATGCCAGAGTCCGGGTCACATGCCCCGGACTCATCGCCAAGCCTGTCGTCGCCTGACCCTTGCTTTGGCAAAGCGTCCACACCAGACCGATCATCAAATTGTCGACGACCGCATCGCTACTACAGTAATCCAGCAGCAGTTCATAAACGCGTTTCGGATTGCTCATGACTTAATCCTTAAAAAAATCGAGTCGAATAGCGTTGGTCTTGAAGCAGCTTTTAACTAGGCTGCGCTGGCACTGTTGAATTCCACGGCATTCAATAAATCTTCAACGCCGGCATCAATGATTTCAAGACCCATTTTTTTACAAAACCGCACTTCTTTATCGGTAGGATTTTTGTTCAAAACCCAACCTTTATGCTCTGATGCATCGCGAATAATGTCGCTCATCACCATACGCTCAGAGTCTCTGTTCAATGGCAGGCCGATCAATAAATATTGTTTGCCTTTGCGATAGGCTTTCAGAAAGTCAGGGATAGCGAAGCCGCCCATTAACTCGGTGATGTAATCGACATAATCTGCATCTGAAGCGATGTAATTAGCTTCCGGCTTTGGCGAACCCATCGGTTTAAATAAAACCGGCAGTCTGGGGTCAACCTGTTCTTGCGGGATTTCAAAATATTCACTGCCGTCAAAGTGATAAATCCTGAACCGAAACTGGCTGGCCGTGATTCTGGCGACACCAACAATCAAGGTGTGCTCTTCATCGGCATAGCTGTCTTGTAATTGGGTATCCCTGTTGACATCAATGACATAAGCCGGCTTCCATTCGGCCAGCCAGTTGTGCACCGATGCGCGGGTATATTCGGTATCGCCATATAAGCGGTTAAGAAACTGGCTCAGGAAATTTCTACCTCTTTTGAGCTCCTGATTCATCGCGGCCCTCGGGAACTCATACATCAATTTAGGAGCCATGGGATTGCCGTTGTTCATAGCCAAAATCAAGCTATTACTATCAGCCGGCATAGCAGCACCAGTGAGTTTATTGGTGGCATCAAACACTGCGCCTGGCCCTAAGTAAGGCACGACTGTGTTGTCATACAAGCCGGATAAGATTTCAGAAAAGACATCAGAAGACATTGCAAACTCCATTATTTAAGTAGATGTTCCTTTTACTTAAGCAATAAGTAATCCAAATTGCACTTGCGCTGAATGAATTATCCAACGAGTTGATTATCTTGGATTAAGTGTGCGTTTTTCCTGGAATATAGATTAGCGGGAAGCAGGTTTTGTTCGGTTTATTACAATTCTTTTGTAGATTAACGGAGCTTACGAACATATATAGCTTAAGGAACTTAGCCGGAAACACCTGCCCTAGCTTACACGCCGGGCAGCCTTATTCCCGCCTACCATAAGATAAATACAGCCAAATACGACGCTATATATAGAACGCAACAAACAGTGGCAGAAAATATAACCCTACTGTTAGTAAGCCTACAGCAACATAACAAAATGTATGAAACACAACGCTGTTTCGACTTGGTAAAAACATAAATAGTCTATATAAATCAACACTATTAATACGTTTTTCACTATTGGCACAGCCATTGCTTTATCCATATTGTCATTCACGACAACGTTCAATTAGAGGAGAAAGTTATGGCTAAGTTACGTCAATGTGCAATATACGGTAAAGGTGGAATCGGTAAGTCTACTACAACTCAAAACCTGGTTTCTGCGTTGGCAGAACTAGGCAACAAAGTAATGATTGTCGGCTGCGACCCTAAAGCTGACTCTACTCGCTTAATTCTTCACGCCAAAGCGCAAACTACCATTATGAGTTTGGCTGCTGAAGCAGGCAGTGTTGAAGATTTAGAACTCGAAGATGTATTAAAAGTTGGTTACGGCGGTATCAAATGTGTCGAATCAGGCGGTCCTGAGCCTGGTGTTGGCTGTGCAGGTCGCGGTGTAATCACTGCGATTAACTTCCTTGAAGAAGAAGGGGCTTACGATGATGAACTTGACTTCGTTTTTTATGATGTTCTTGGGGATGTTGTGTGTGGTGGCTTTGCCATGCCAATCCGTGAAAACAAGGCGCAAGAAATTTATATCGTCTGCTCGGGCGAAATGATGGCGATGTATGCCGCAAACAACATTGCTAAGGGTATCGTGAAATACGCTAACTCAGGCAGTGTGCGCTTGGCTGGTTTAATTTGTAACTCTCGCGAAACTGCGCGTGAAGATGAATTGATTTCAGCATTAGCTGCAAAAATCGGCACCACAATGATTCATTTCGTTCCACGCGACAACGTTGTACAACGCGCTGAAATTCGTCGTATGACTGTTATCGAATATGAACCACAAGCCAAGCAAGCTGATGAATATCGTCAATTGGCTATAAAAATTCGTGATAACAAAAACTTCATCATTCCGACTCCAATCACTATGGATGAACTGGAAGAATTGATGATGGAATTTGGCATTATTGATCAAGAAGACGAATCAATTATCGGTAAAACAGCTGCTGCTGAAGCAACTGCCTAACGTTGAAAAACGTAGGGTACGCAAGTCGTACCCTACGATTATCCATCCTCAAACCTGTCTATGGGGGATTACCCATGACATTAGCAGGAGACACACATGGCCGCTCTAACTAGAGAAGAGACCGAAGCGCTTATCCAAGAAGTGCTGGAAGTCTATCCCGAACAAGCACGAAAAGATCGCGCTAAACATTTAGCAGTTAACGATCAATCGCTTGAAAAATCTAATAAATGTATTACTTCAAACCGTAAATCCCAACCTGGCGTCATGACCATTCGTGGTTGTGCCTATGCAGGTTCTAAGGGTGTAGTTTGGGGCCCAATTAAAGATATGATTCATATCTCCCATGGCCCGGTTGGCTGTGGTCAGTATTCCCGCGCCGGTCGGCGTAACTATTATGTCGGCACAACCGGTGTGAATACTTTCGGCACAATGAACTTTACTTCTGACTTTCAGGAAAAAGACATCGTATTCGGCGGCGATAAAAAACTCGCCAAAATCATGCTCGAAATTGAAGAACTGTTTCCACTGCATAAAGGCATCAGCATACAATCAGAATGCCCAATCGGTTTAATTGGTGATGACATTGAAGCGGTTGCAAAAAAAGCCAATAAAGAAATCGGTAAACCCGTTGTGCCAGTTCGTTGCGAAGGCTTCCGCGGCGTATCACAATCGTTAGGCCATCACATCGCCAATGACGCCATTCGGGACTGGGTATTGGAAAACCGTGACGGAGATGAAAGCTTCCCAACGACACCGTATGACGTTGCGGTAATCGGTGACTACAACATCGGTGGTGATGCCTGGGCTTCCCGTACTTTACTGGAAGAAATGGGTTTGCGCGTGGTCGCTCAATGGTCTGGCGACGGCACCATTGCTGAAATGGAAAAAACTCCCAAGGTTAAATTGAACTTGATCCATTGCTATCGCTCTATGAACTACATAGCACGGCATATGGAAGAAAAGTACAAGATTCCCTGGATTGAGTACAACTTCTTTGGCCCGACCAAAATCGCAGAAAGCTTACGCAAAATTGCGGCATTGTTTGATGAAACTATTCAAGCCGGTGCTGAAAGAGTTATCGCCAAATACCAAGCTGAATACGATGCGGTTATTGCCAAGTACAAACCACGTCTGCAAGGCAAACGCGTAATGTTGTACGTCGGCGGTTTGCGTCCACGTCACGTTATCGGCGCTTATGAAGACTTAGGCATGGAAGTAGTCGGTACCGGTTATGAATTCGGTCATAACGATGACTACGATCGCACTATCAAAGAAATGGGCAATGCGACGTTGATTTATGACGACGTGACCGGCTATGAATTTGAAGAATTCGTTAAAAGAGTACAACCTGATTTGATCGGTTCCGGTATCAAAGAAAAATACATATTCCAAAAAATGGGTATCCCTTTCCGTCAAATGCACTCTTGGGATTATTCAGGCCCTTATCACGGTTATGACGGCTTTGCCATCTTTGCCAGAGATATGGACATGACATTGAATAACCCTTGCTGGAAGCAAGTCAAAGCTCCTTGGAAAACAGAAGAAAGTCCAAAGGTAGCGGTTGCTGCAAGCGCTTAATTTGTAAGGTGGGCAGTTCTGTCCACCGTTTTGAGTCGTATATTCATGGTGGACAGGAAGAATTAAATGCCCACCCTACCCGTTCTCAACATGCCGTCCACAGATTAGTGGCGCGTAGGAGATTGTCATGAGTCAAGAAGTCGATAACATTCAAGCCAGCTATCCTTTGTTCCGTAAAGATGAATACAAGGATAATTTGGCAAATAAACGTGAAGCTTACGAAGAGCGTCATCCTCAGGAAAAAATTGATGAAGTCTTTCAATGGACAACGTCCAAGGAATATCAAGAACTCAATTTCAACCGCGAAGCATTAACTGTCAATCCAGCAAAAGCCTGCCAACCTTTAGGCGCTGTACTTTGTGCATTGGGCTTCGAAAAAACAATGCCTTATGTCCATGGTTCACAAGGCTGCGTCGCTTACTTCCGTACTTACTTCAACCGTCATTTCAAAGAACCGGTTGCTTGTGTATCCGATTCCATGACTGAAGATGCGGCGGTATTTGGTGGACAGAAAAATATGTTTGCCGGCCTGGAAAACGCCAAAGCTTTGTACAAACCGGACATCATTGCCGTATCAACCACTTGTATGGCAGAAGTTATCGGTGACGACTTAAACGCCTTCATCAATAACGCAAAAAAAGCCGGTCATATCGAGCAGGAATTTCCAACTCCTTATGCGCATACTCCAAGCTTTGTCGGTAGTCATACCACCGGCTGGGACAATATGTTCGAAGGCATGCTGAAATATTTCACGTTGAATTTCATGGATGACAAAAAAGTCGGTTCCAACGGCAAAATCAATCTGGTGCCTGGCTTTGAAACTTACTTAGGTAACTACCGCGTCATCAAACGCATGATGACTGAAATGGGTGTTGATTACTCGTTACTGAGCGATCCTTCCGAAGTATTGGATACCCCGGCTGACGGCACCTTCCGCTTATATTCAGGCGGCACTACTCAAGCTGAAGTTAAAGACGCACCTAATGCAATTGATACTTTATTGTTACAACCTTGGCAGTTGGAAAAAACCAAAAAGTTTGTCGACAATATCTGGCATCAACCGGCTACACCGATCAATATTCCAATGGGCTTGGAATGGACTGATCAATTCCTGATGAAAGTCTCTGAATTGACCGGCAAACCAATCCCTGCGTCTCTGGAACTGGAACGTGGTCGTTTGGTCGACATGATGACTGATTCACATGCCTGGATGCATGGCAAAAAGTTTGCCTTGTACGGTGATGCGGATTTTGTAATGGGAATGACTAAGTTCCTGCTGGAACTGGGTGCAGAACCTAGCGACGTACTTTGTAATCATGCGAACAAACGCTGGCAAAAAGCCATGCAAAAAATGCTCGATGAGTCTCCCTATGGTAAAAACACGCAGCTCCATATCGGCCGCGACTTATGGCACTTCCGTTCATTGGTCTTCACCAATAAACCGGACTTCATGATCGGCAACTCTTATGGCAAGTTCATTCAACGTGACACCTTCTATAAAGGCGAAGAGTTTGAAGTGCCGTTAATTCGCATCGGCTTCCCAATCTTTGACAGACATCATCTGCATAGAATGACCACACTGGGTTATGAAGGCGCGATTTATCTACTGACAACACTGGTAAATGCAGTACTTGAGCAATTGGATAAAGAAACCAAGGGCATGGGTACTACTGACTACAACTACGATTTGATTCGTTAAGTTATCAATGTTTGTGGGGCGTTGATTTGTGAACATACGCCCCCTCTCCCTTTGGAGAGGGCTTTTTTCATGAATCCGCCACAACCTTAAAAATGCGCATAACGGAGAATCACGATGCCCAGTGTAATGCTGAAAAAAAACGCCGAGGGCAAATTAGTCTTCTACGTACCCAAAAAAGATTTGGAAGAAGTTGCTGAATCCGTTGAATTCGATACCCAGGACAAATGGGGTGGCGAAGTCCTCTTAGGGGATGGCTCGAAATACTACTTTGAGCCAATTGAACAACCCGATTTTCCGGTCACCTTACGCGCAAAACGTTTAGATTCAGGAGAATAACCATGACCTTATATATAGTTGAAGCGGATTGCATTTCATGTGGCGACTGCTTGCCGGTTTGCCCTACTAATTCCATCACTGAAGGTTCTATTGTTTTTAAAATTGACGCCAAAACCTGCACAGAATGCGAAGGCGATTTTGATGTGCCTCAGTGCGTCAAAGTGTGCCCGATCGACAACTGTATTTTGCCTTTAGAGGCATAGGCAGATGAACGGCCAGGCTCCATTTTCAAGAGAGCTGGCTTTACGTATCGGGTTAGCGGCTCATGCGCTGCCCGATACGGATGCCAAACGCCTGCTGTCAGTATTAACTGACTGCATCGGCCTTCCTATCACTGAAGAGAAAATCGCAGACCTCAGTCTAAAAAAACTGAAAACCGCCAAGACCGGCGAATTTATCGATTTTGATGATGCCTTATTGGCACAAGCCTTAAATATTCTTAAGGGCGTTCAACAATCAAATGATGACAGTTGGGAAACGCTTAGCTATCAAGACGGGGATATGCCAGGTTCTGTCCGTATTGCCGTGGCCAGCAATGATGGGCTTAATGTCGATGGCCATTTCGGAGCTGCCCAGCAATTCATGATATTTCAAGTTTCAGCGGATGAAATTCGTTTAATTTACGTGCGCGATACCGACATTCCTGCGGGTCTTATAGTGGATGATAAAAACCTCTACCGAGCAGAACTCATTCAGGATTGTCAGGTTCTTTATATCGCCTCAGTCGGCGGACCGGCCGCAGCAAAAATTGTCAAACTGGGCATTCATCCCATTAAGCTTGAGGCACCCGAACCTATTGCGGACGTCTTGGAGCAATTGCAAAGTGTCTTAGCCGGCACACCGCCACCCTGGCTTGCAAAAGTGATGGGTATTGGTGCTGCCGATCGGTTCAGATTTGAGCGGGAGGCAACCGGATGATTAGTCAAAACCAAATCAACGAAATTGCAGTAAAAATTAAAACACTGGGTTTAGATGATGCCATGGTATCTGTACTCAGAGAGCACTATCAACCAATGCATTTTACCTATTGCATGGACGACGATTTGCCTAACAACACACCGGTGCTCGAAAGCAAAGACTTCAATCTCTATTTAATTGACGGCAGAGAGCACTGCTTGTGTCTGACCAATAATTTTGAAGTTGCAACGGGAATTGTGGTTGCTGAAATCATCCCTGATTGAGCTGATATGGCTGATCAAGATTCTACAGTCAGCGTTCCCATGGCGGATTGCAGCTTATGCCCTTTCCGTGGCAAAACACTCTTAATGGGGCGTTGCATGCCCGGCGACACTTGTGTGTTCGTAGAAAGTGGTCGGCAAATTGATCGGTTTTTTCGTATTAATCCCGGATTTGCCGAACACTATCTGCAGGATGTTTTTTGGGAAAGGCGAGCGATTGCCGTTCGATATGCGCCACAGAAAGCATTGACCAAACTTATTTATGATGAAGATGAAGTGGTCAGGCGTGCGGTTGCCTATCGATTGCCGCAAGCACAGCTGAACCAACTGATTGATGATCCTGACCGAGAAGTACGCATGACAGTTGCTGATCGTATTGCCATCGAAGAACTGGAAAAACTGGCGAATGATAAAGATTACATTGTCAGGTTGACGGTGGCCAAGCGCTTACCTGTTGGTCGTTTGTTCCGTTTTACTCAGGACAAAGACGCAGAGGTGCGAAAGGCTGTTGCTGAACGCTTACCGGAAGTCAGTCTGGGCTTGATGATCCATGACGATAGCCCGGATGTCAGACGCATCATCGCCGAACGTATGGGGCCTTCAGATGCTGTTACCTTATTAAATG
>JABFRC010000064.1 GCA_013141375.1 Methylococcaceae bacterium
GGTCGATACGAGCAGAAGCACTCACTGGACCCACTCTGGTTGGCGCTACAGTATTATCAATGGCAGTGACTCGGAAGTCGTATCTAACCGAGGTGGTTACCGGTACGGTTGTGCTCATTGAGCCCATAGCTGCAAGACCTGGCAGATTGGCGTTAACCACTGTCCATGCGCCGCCATTTAAGCGTTGTTCAACCCGGAAGCCGGACTCACCTGTTGAGGTGTCGTTCCAGTTCAGCGTCATGGTTGTCGCATCGGTCAGTTGCGCGGTGAACGCAGTGGCCACTAACAGTTCCGCTGGGGTAGTTATAGCCAGGGCGGGGGCTGTTGTTGCTTTTCCGTTCAGGCCCTCTGAAACCACCGTGTAGCTATGAGAGGATTTAGGTTGTACCGGTATCAGACCGGAAGTCAATGCATTTCCAGCCAGAGTTTTAACCGTCACTCCATTATCTTGTACCAAAATATTAGTTAGCGGACCTTGTACCGGTTGCACCCAATTTAGCGTTACATTTCTTGCTGTGACTACCGGTGCACCGACTGTGACAGCCAGAGGCGTTGTCGTTGCCGAAACGTTAGTGCTGGCATTTGCAGCGATTCCACCTTGACCGTTTACAGTGATAACGTAGGCATAGATTGTATTGGCAACCAGACCGGAATCGGTCCAACTGACAGATGTACCTGTAGCATCGGTATAGACTGGAACTCCATTACGCGTCACAGTGATTGATGAAGGCCCCCCCGCGATATTAGCAGCGTTACTCCAGCTTAAGGATGCAGTAGTCGGTGTCGTGGTTTGTGTTACCACCAAAGCGATAGGTAAGGTACTGGTGCTTACCGCTGGAGAGACAGCTGTTCCACCATTTACCCCGGTGACAGTTAATGTATACGAATAAGCAGTATTAGGTGTTACCGCCAGATCAGTTGCTGTTGTTGCACCATTGGCGACAGGGATAACCACGCCATCGTTACGAACTACGCTGACGGATGAAACACCCAGGTTTGGATTGCTCCAGGACAAGTTCACATACGTTGCTGTAGTCGTTACCGGCTGAACATTGACGGCAACAGGTAAGGTGGTGGCCGGAACTGCAGTGCTTGTTGCAATATTGCCTGCAGCGTTGGTGACAGCCACTGTGTAGTTGTAGACAGTATTGCTCGCCAATCCAGTGTCCTTGAAAGTCTCTGCAATAAGGTTGCTAGCCACTACGACACCGTCACGTAATACTTGAACGTTGTTAAGGTTACCTTGGGCCGGCAGCTTCCAGGATAGGTCAGCGGTGTCTGCAGTCGTGCCAGATACAGTGAGACCTGTTGCCGACAAAAGTCCGGTTGCTGTTGTGATGGTTGTTGACGCAGTGCCGTTGGCACCCGTTACAGTAATCACGTAGTCATAGGAGGTGTTTGCAGCCAGTCCGGTATCCGACAAACTCGAACCATTGACTACTTGGGCAGAAATATCAGTGCCATCACGAGTAACAGTGACTGTTGTAACACCCGCATTCGGATTGCTCCAACTTAACTTAACGGTATCCAAGGTTGATGTTGCGACGACATTGGCAACCGCAGCGACTGGCGTTGTTGCAGGAGCAACGTTTGAAGCTGATGGGCCGACATTGTTCACAGCGATGACTTGATATGAGTAGCTGCTGTTGGGCACAACGGTATTGTCAATAAATCCGTTGCTGTTCATTGCCAGATTCGGTGCTATGGTTGTGACAACTCCCAGATCATCAGTACGTAAAACCTGGTACGACACCTCACCTGTTACATCAGGCCAGCTTAGCGCAACGCTGGTAGCATTGTTAGCAACGACTGTCAGCACAGGAGCGCCCGGAGCGGTAAATTGACCGGTGGTGACACTCGCAGAGACTGATTCGTTGGTGCCTTTGGCGCCTACTGCCACCACTTTGTATGAATACTCGGTGACTTCTGCAGCCGTGACATCGGTATAACCTAATTCATTTGCCAGCGCCTGGCCAATTTTGGCATAACCATCTACCGCATTGAGACCATTGGCACGCAACACGTCAAAGCGGAATTCGGTGGTTGCTGTGTCGGCCCAGTTTAATACTACGCCTTGGGCTAATGACTGTGCAGCCGGGTTGGTAGGTGCTGCCGGTTTTGCCAGCTTGCCTGAAATACCGTTTCCGGAAGTACCCGGTACGATCCACTCACCTGTCGTCGGGCTACCCACCACTGAGTCAATAACAAAGGGATGGAACACCACCGGACGCATGAAGTCATTTTCTTCATGGCCTAAGATATGGCAATGCCAAACGTATTCATTATCGAAGTTTTCCCATTTGTTGGTTTTTACTGCAGGAAAGCCAGTCAGCGGGTCAATCGGTGTAAAGCCCAGTGAGGAACCTTCAGGCTGTGACGGATCTTCCAGACGATAGCTTTCAGGTAGGCCGAAACCTGGCAATTGAGGCGTTTTTGCTTTGGTTACGACATAGATGTCTTCCAGTGGGTTCATACGTACTGTTTCTTTCCAGCCTACTTCGTTTTCGTAAGGGGGTTTGACGGTACCGTCCCAGCCAACGCGGTTAAGTACTTGTACGTTCACTAAATGGAAATGCACCGGATGGGTATCGACGCCGTTATGGGTAATCTTCCAGATCTGGAATTCGCCATCTTTAAACGATTCTGTTGCTTCATCGACATAAGAGAGCGGAATCGTCGTTTGAATACCTGCATTGGTAAACGGTAGTTCAACCGCAAACGTTGCGTTCATCCGTCCAAAGACCGGTTCAAATAACTCGTGAATACCTTTATTCAGTACTGGAAGTTTTTTGGTCAGGGACGTGGTCACTGCGGCTGTAGCACCTGTGCCGCCGCCGCCAACGAAGGTGATGACAGGATCAGCCGTGTATTCAACTCCGCCATTAGCCAAGCCACCCGCATTGGTCAAAACCACGCTGGTCAGCATGCCTGAAGACTTGACTGTTGCAAGTGAAGTGACCGCAGGACTTGCGCCGCCAGCAGCGCCACCTACGAAGGTGACATTAGGCATTTGTGAAAAACTGCCTGGATTCGTGACATTGATCCCTTGAACACGTCCGGCAATAATAGTGGCTGTTGCTGATGCGTAGTTTGGATTTCCAACCCAGTCAACCGGGTTGCCTTGAGGATCTTTACCGCCATCAAACACGACTGTAGGAGGGGTTATATAGCCACTGCCGGCTTTGGTTAGGGTAATGCCGCCGATACCAATACCGGCTTTTGCAATGGCACCTGAACCTTGTGCACCTGCTGGTGGTGTAAAGACTACGGTAGGAGGCGTGGTATAGCCTGTGCCGCCGCCAACAAGATTAACCGCCATAATGGTTTGATTTCCACTAGGCGTATAGTCGAAAGTGGGTTGGGCGATCGAGCCGGTAGAGATTTTCGCGTAGTTATTGGCATCGGTAGTTCCAAATGCGTTGTTATACGCTGCTTGTGGGATAACAGGTCTATCCTGTTCAGCTGCATACGCATGGGGAATTGCGGCAATCAATCTTTGGTCATCAAATACTTGTGGTACACCGTTGGCGCTGACTTCAATACGCATCATGGTGCGGGTATTAGGACCATAGCCAGGCTTGGTGGTTTCTGAACCGCCGGAACCGGTGTTGTCACCGTTGCCGGTGTAATAATCGATACGTGGATCGCCGGCAGGTAATGGTGCAGGGGCGTCGTTGTACAGAATTAAAGTTTTACCCGCATAAGCAGAAAAATCGACAACGATATCAGCGCGTTCTGCAGGGCCCATGTATAAGCCGTGTTCAAACACGTTCAATACCGTAATACTACGTCTGTTGAATTCATAGTTGATTGGAGTGGATGGGATTCTCACTGCATTAGGCAGGAAACCGCCTTCAGTACCGATTTGAATAATATCCGGACCTGCAGACAATGGGTCAGGTACACCGGAAGGATGGTTCATCGCGTCAGCAGTACCCCAGCCTGTGCCGTTAAGGCCGCCGGTTTCCGGGAATACGATAGCAGAGCCGTCAGCTCGGGTGCCGCCTAATTCAAATGGCACCATGGGGACTTCTGTACCCAGTACGCCGGTATCATTTTTAACTGCAAGCGCTTGAGCCGAAGTGGTGTCAGCGACATAAAATCCCAGGTTGATAAAGCGGTCGTTACAGGCATTTAAAATGCGCAGACGATAGGCTTTAGGATCAACTTTGGTGGTCGGATACGCGGTGCCGTTGATGACAGTCGTGTCCATGAACGCTTCCGGTGTAGTCGAGGCGTCGCCGTAATCACCTGTAGGTAATGAATATTTAGCCGGGAATATTGGCCAGAACCATGGGCCCCAATCCCAACGACCGACAGGATTAGTACCATCCCAGGAATTGGGGTCCTGGTTGGTTTCATACACATGCGGGAACCATAAATCGCCGTATTCGCCCAGCGCGGTAACCATTGTTCCGTCGGATCTTTTATTCCATTTGGCATCTTGCTGTGCGATGTCTTTGGGCACAAAAGTTTTGTCCTGGATGATCAGGGGGATCTGGTCGACAGGTAATGTACCTTGTGCGATAGGATGGGCTGCGCCAAGTGGATCCACGTTAGGAATTGATCCACCTTCGACCAATGTGGTTTCGGTGTTGTCGGTGAGTAAATAGCCTGCCGCCAAACCCGCATAAACGTTGAGACGTGTTAAGCCGGTGGTGTGGTCATGATAAAACATGAAACGACCACTCAAATTATTCGGGAAGTAGAACGTACCTGAACCACGGCCTGGATCCGGCATGTCCGGTACATTTTGAGCGCTTACGCCTTTACCGTAACCCGTATCATAGGCAGCGATTTCGCCCGCAGGTGCGATCCATTGGTGTGGAGTGCCGTCGCTGATCCATGGGGTATCGCCACCATGCCAATGAATGGCTGCGCGATTTTCTTTATATGGAGTTACGCCATCGGGTCCTGTACCGGCGCTTTGCATGGAATTGTCAACAGGGATGAAGGATTCTGCGCCCTTCATGCCGCCAAATGGCAGATAGTTAGTGTATTTGATACGTACTGCAATGCCTTGAGTAGCGCTGATCAGTGGCCCCAGATAATGCGGGTTGTCGTATGCGTAAACCTGAAGTCCGGCGTTATCCAAAATGGGTGTGCCGTCGGGATATTTTAACGCAACGTGTTTGCTGCCTCTGCCAAGTTGAGAGTTCCAAGGCGTTTCAAGCTGCACATAACCACGCAAACGAGTCGCTTTGGGCAAATCTGAGTGCAGCTTTTCGGCGTATTCGACGATGGCAATTTCGTAGTAGTCATCATTGGTTTGAACACCATTCATGTTGACCCATTTTTCCGGGGCAGCAACAGGGATGTATTGTCCAAGATTATTTGCATTCGCAGCACCCAGTCCAGGCAATTCATTAACGAATTTACGCAGCGCTGTGCCGGAGTCACAAACTCCGCCTGCTATAGGGGCTGTAGAGACGCCATTTACATCAAAACAACTTGCGGCTTCGCGCAGACCCGATGGGCTGTTAGCGTAAAAAGTGGCGACTTTAACGTTTTGGTTGTTGGCATCGACGTTATCGCCCCAGCCTGCACCGGCATGAGCCAATTGCAACGCGGCGGGCGCCAGTGCAATCAAGATTGCCATTGAAATGCGAGTGGGTTTAAAAATATTACGTTGTTTCATAAACATAAGCCTCTAAGATTAAAAAAATTCTTTTGTTTTTACCTGGGTCTTTGCCGAGGTGCTACCTGCTGGGTTTGCGATTAGCGGGTAGATGTAAAGTACTAATCAATTTTGATGCCAACTTTAAAAAATAATTACTTTTCAATATGTTGAATGTTATTTTTTGATATGACGCTGCCTCTGTTGACAGTTATGTCAGGCATGGCTGACAGCTGTGACATGACAGGTGAACAAGGGATGGCAGCAACTGCAATAAATGACCCAGCGAAATTAGCAAGGGATTGTTGCCCTTGTGGCTGCGCTGACCATAAACACTGCGATTTATGGGGCCGGGTCATGCGGTTATGCATAGGATTCCTCCAAGTTAAAAAGCTGTTGATGTAAGTCTATTCTTACTCGAAATTTTATTAAGCATGCGTCGTGCCAATGTTTTAAGATCTAGTGAAATTAGGGAGTTAGGGCTAAATAACGTGTTGGAGATAATGAAAATGCCTTTGGATTGTAAAAATAACTGACACTTTTGGCGGGTGTGAGCGCTTTGCTGTAAAGACATAACGTTTCGACCGGAAACTAACTGCGGGTGTTTTCGCAAGCCCTAAAATCATAAAATTGCTCTTGAGGCCTTGTCGTTTATGGAGGCGGTTTTTTTTATTGGAGAGGTCCGGATAAATTCCTAGTAGAGAGTATTGTAAAAATAACTGACACTTTTTTATGTGTTCATGACAGCCATGGCTGACAAAGATGTCTGAATTGACATGTGATGATGGTTTTTAGTTGTTGGCACTTTGTCGCCATCATCAAAAATAAAGTTTTCTATGATTTTTTATGGAGCCTCTAAAAATACTCTGTATTTCTGCAGAATATGTGCATTAACTAATTGAAAATTAGTTGTTTTTTATAAAATGAAGGCAAGGTTTTAATTGTCAACTGGATGGAGGTAGAAAAGAATATTTTGTAAATATCTGTCTTTCTATTTGTGGCAAAGATTTAACTAGAGGGGATTTAGAGGTTTTTTCGTGGCTGAAGCTAAGCTGAGACTGGTGTAATATTTTTTAACGGTTACTTTTTATGGAAACCTCTAAAAATTATCCATTCATGCTTCGACAAGCACGAACGGATAAGTAATAGATTTAATGTACTAACCGTTCGTGCTTGTCGAAGTGCAATTTTTAGAGGCCCCTTATGTCTATTATGGATGACAAAATTGGCGGTTATTTATGCCAATAATGTCATGTGCTGTCAGTTGGACATGAGATTGTTGGAGGCGTTGTCTTTACGCCTATTATTGCGATGCTTAAAAATTGACTTGCTTATCAGAAACCTTATTTCTTCACGCTCGATAGCAATCATGCCTGATCTATAGGGCATAAATGCGCATGCTGGCTTATAAATCGATCCTCGCTTCTTGTTTAGTCTTACGCTAAGGTGAGTCTTGTTGCAGTATGAATGGAATGGGGTTATCGATGTGTCCAACAGTTGCGATCTCTAGCAGAGATCGCGCTGATAGCAAAATAGTTGAAATTTTGTGCGGGTATTTTAAGACGCCCGGTTGTGTCGGGCATCTATTCAAGATTAACAATTGCCCCATATTTTAAAAAACGGGGCGTTTTTTGAGTTTAAAAGGATAAGGGGCTTGTGCGTCGTGTTAAACCTAAAACAACCATCATAGCGGAGATAAACAACCAAACCGTTGAGGGTAAAGGCACAGCAGAGACATTGGCGGTTTCGACAGTTTCGGTAAGATTGACTTCCGTCAGTGCTAATGCCCAAAAAGTAAAGGTAGATCCATCGTCGACATTTTCCAGGCTAGTGCTTAACCAGCCAGAGGGATTACCGAAGGAATTATTTCCATTACCCGAGTACAAATTTATAAAGACTTCTTCAGACGCATAAGTAGTTGAACCGGCATCAGTGATGCCCAGGCTGAAACCCGCATTCGCGAAACTGTTTGCAATCGAATTGATTGGATCTTCCAATGTGGCTGACAAGCTGTAGGGAATGGAAAAATTGAAACTGCAACTACTTGAATCATTACATGAAACTGTAAATTTCATAGAACGCAAGGCCATTGAATTTGCAGAACTCAAATCTGATAAGTTAGTATCAAATGCAGAGCTGGTTAAAACTGAATTGCTATCAACAGCTTGAGAGCCGGTTTCCGAATCGCCACTATTAAAGTTCAGCGTGGTAACGGGTGTGCTGAACCCACTAATGAATGCATCACTACTGACGGATTCGATTAGCAGGGAATTCCAGTCAAAAGAGGCCGATGCCGAGGTTATCGGTGCACTTAAGGCGGTTTCTACGTTCAGCATTGCCATGCTGCCGACAATGACAGCCGTCAAATTTTTTTTCATTTTCATGAGTCACTCCAAAATAGGTTCGAATTCTGGTATTGCCTACGCAAAAATTGCGGAAGGGCTTAGGGCGTGCCAGACAGGTGAGATGGTAAAGTACC
>JABFRC010000239.1 GCA_013141375.1 Methylococcaceae bacterium
GGAATATTAGTTGCGCTACGCGTCGATAGATTCGTATCAAGGCCGCTGTTCAATTTCCTTAAAATGCCGTAACGGTTCGCCGACATATAGCTGGCGTTGACGGGTAATAATCACTTGGTCGCCATGCAGCATTTCTCGCCAATGCGCCAGCCAGCCGGGCATGCGGCCAATCGCAAACAGCACGGTGAACATATTGGTAGGAATACCCGCTGCACGTAGAATCAGGCCCGAATAGAAATCGACATTCGGATAGAGTTTTCGGGAGATGAAGTAATCATCTTTCAAGGCCAACTCTTCCAAGCGCCGCGCAATATCAAACAATGGATCGCTGACGCCCGCTTTATTTAATAATTTGTCGCATTGCTTTTTTAATACCATCGCGCGTGGATCAAAATTCTTATACACACGATGTCCAAAGCCCATTAGTCGGCTGGTGGAATTTTTGTCTTTGGCTTGATTGATAAATTCCGTGCCGTCACCGCCGTCAGCATGAATCTGCTCGAGCATCTGAATCACATGCTGATTGGCACCGCCATGACGCGGCCCCCAAAGCGCAGAAATGCCGGATGAAGCCACCGCATAGACGTTTGCCATGCTTGATCCAGCGGTACGCACTGACGAGGTGCTGCAATTTTGTTCGTGATCGGCATGTAATATAAAAAACATATCGATGGCTCTCACAATGTCTTCATCCAGTTCATAATCGCGCACCGGTGATGAGAACATCATGTTCAAAAAGTTGCGCACAAACTTGAGTTTGTAAGAGGGGTAAACCAGCGGTTCACCAATTGATTTCTTATAAGAAAACGCCGCAATAGTGCGTACTTGCGATATCAGATTAATAACCACTTGCTGTTCTGTCGCAGTATCGAGGCGGTCTGGTAGTGGATAAAACGTCGATAACGATGCCACCATGGTCGCCAAAATTCCCATAGGGTGGGAGCCGCGCGGAAAGCCATTAAAAAAGTGATGCATGTCTTCATCGATGATCGAAGACTCATTAAGTTTGGTAGAAAAATCCAGCAATTGCTGGCTATTAGGCAATTCGCCGTTCAACAACAAATAAGCCACCTCCACAAAGCGTGAATGTTCCGCCAATTCTTCAATCGGGTAACCGCGATAACGAAGTATGCCTTTCTCGCCATCAATATAAGTGATGGCACTTTCGCAGCTGGCGGTATTGCCATAACCTTCATCCAAGGTCACATAACCGCTTTGATTACGCAATTTGGAAATGTCGATGGCTTTTTCGCCTTCAACCCCAATCAACGTTGGCAATTCGTAAGTTTTTTCATCCAGCGTCAACACCGCTGGGGGCAGTTTTTTTAATTTATCGGTCATTTAATTCAATCTCCAATCCCATCGCTCGAAATTCTTTTGATGGGTTTCGACAAAGCCTCTACCCATCCTACGATTTAAATTTTCATTATCTATTTCGGTGTCGTAAGTCCATTGTAAACGGATATTCGTGACTCAACTCTTCCATTGGCGGAGCCATAGGTCTAGGCATGGTTTTGTTGGCGATAAATTTTGCCACTGATTCCTGATCCGACATTGCCACCGGCGGTACCGCCATGGGTGGTCGCACGATAGCACCTGGCGTATGACCAAAATCCCAAAAGCGAGTGACCCGTCGAGCTTCAGCCTCGTAACTATTTACCGGGAATGAGTCATAACTGCGGCCACCAGGATGGGCAACATAGTAAGTACAACCGCCCACCGAATGCCCATTCCAGGTATCTATCACATCAACTACCAACGGCACATGCGGGCTGATGGTCGGATGCAACGCAGACGGCGGCTGCCAGGCGCGGTAACGCACACCAACGACATATTCACCTTGTCGCCCCGTATTACGCAGCGGCAAGCGTCTGCCATTGCAGGTCAACACATAGCGACCTTCGGTAAAGCCGGTGACTTTGAGCTGTACCCGCTCGACTGAGGAATCCACATAGCGTGCAGTACCGGTGCTGCTGACTTCTTCACCCAACACATGCCAGGGTTCGATGGCAAAACGCATTTCCAGATCGATACCGTCAACCATCGTGTTGCCGTAACGTGGAAAGCGGAATTCAAAAAATGGTTCCAGCCATTCCAATTCAAACGCATAACCGGCCCGTTGCAAGTCTTTGCAGACTTGATGCATATCTTCACGCACATAATGCGGCAGCATAAAACGGTCATGCAACTCCGTGCCCCAACGAACCAAGTCATGTTTGTAGGGCTCTCGCCAGAACCAGGCAATCAATGAACGCAATAATACTATCTGTACCAGCGACATTTGAGCATGCGGCGGCATTTCAAAAGCACGCAATTCCAGGATACCCAAGCGCCCGGTCGAACTATCGGGTGAATATAGTTTATCAATACAAAACTCGGAACGGTGCGTGTTGCCGGTAATGTCGGTCAATAAATGCCGCAACAGTCGATCAACCAGCCACGGCGCAGGCACTTCACCTTCCGGCATTTGCTGGAAAGCAATTTCCAGTTCGTAAAGCTTTTCATCCCTGCCCTCGTCGACACGCGGTGCCTGACTGGTCGGGCCGATAAACATGCCGGAAAATAAATACGACAATCCGGGATGATGCTGCCAGTAAGTCACCAGACTGCGTAACATGTCAGGACGACGTAATAGCGGGCTGTCGGTGGGTGTTTCCGCGCCCATGGTGATATGGTTGCCACCGCCGGTGCCGGTATGTCGGCCATCGAGCATAAATTTTTCTGTGCCCAGTCTGACCTGATGCGCTTGCTCATAAAGAATAGTGGTTTTATCCACCAACTCTTGCCAGCTTTTTGAAGGGTGAATATTGACTTCGATAACGCCTGGATCAGGTGTAACCATCAGTCGTTCGATACGATAATCGCGCGGCGGCTCATAGCCCTCCAGCACCACCGGGATAGACAAATTGTCTGCAGTCGCTTCAACCGCTGCAATCAGCTCGAGATAATGTTCCAGCAAGGTCATCGGCGGTAGAAAAATATGTATGCGTCCTTCTCGGGCTTCGATACACACGGCAGTATGCGGTACATTGACATGGATGGTTTGATCATCCCCTACCTCCTGCTCGGCTAGCTCCGGATGGGTTTTAAGCTTTTTCTCAAGATGACTGTAACGGCGCATGACTTCGCCATAATAATCACCCAGTTCCGGCAGCGCTTCAAACAAGCTTTGTTCTTCTTGACTATCGCGTTTGTCCGGGGCTACCCAAGGCAGACTTGCCAAGGGCATGCGCATGCCCATCGGCGAATTGCCGGGAATCAAAAACATTTGTCCGCGACGAAAATCCCAAGGCCCGCTTTGCCATTTTTGATTGGTCCAATCCCACTTAATAGGCAAGGTGTACCCGGCAGGCTTTGCTAGATCGGCATCCAGCAATTGCGCTAAGGTTTTGCGTTCGATGGAATCTTTCAGATTAGCTTTTAACGGATCAATATTTTCCGGCAGCGTGCCTTCTTGCCAGAGATAGTAAAAGCTATCTTCGTACCCGGTCTTGATATAGCGCGGTTGCACGCCTAATCGTAAGGTGAATTGCTTGACAAACTGTTCAGCCTGCTCAACGGTGTGCCCGTAATCCTTGGTAATATCAGCTAATAACGCAGGGTTGCGCCATACAGGCTCACCATCTTTACGCCAAAAAATACCGTATTGCCAGCGCGGCAGCGGCTCACCCGGATACCATTTGCCTTGTCCGTAATGCAACATGGCGCCTTTTGCGAACACATCACGCAGCCGTTTAGTTAGCTCATTAGCGCGCTCACGTTTGTGTTTACCATCGGCATCAACATTCCACTCCGCGCCTTCCATATCGTCAACCGATACAAAGGTCGGTTCACCGCCCATGGTCAAGCGCACATCATCGGCCAGCAATTGCCGGTCAACTTGACGGCCTAACGCATCAATGTGATACCACTGCTCATCGGTATAAGGCTTGGTGACACGCGGGTCTTCATGCAATCGATCAACAGTGTTGCTGAATTCAAACTCCACTTCACATTTATCGGTGCCACCGGTAACCGGCGCGGCACTGGCTGGATCGGGCGTACAAGCCAGCGGAATATGGCCTTCTCCTGCGAGTAAACCGGAAGTCGGATCAAGCCCAATCCAGCCTGCGCCAGGAATGTAGACTTCCGTCCAAGCATGCAAGTCGGTGAAATCCTGCTCTGGGCCGGAGGGACCATCCAGCGATTTGATGTCAGCTGTCAGTTGCACCAGATAGCCGGACACAAACCGCGCCGCCAATCCTAAATGGCGGAGTATCAGCACCAGCAACCAGGCTGAATCTCGGCATGAGCCGCTCAACTTGGTTAGCGACTCTTCACAACTCTGGATACCCACTTCCATGCGGATGTTGTAGCTAATCGTTTGAAACACTTTGCGGTTAACATCCACCAGAAAGTCATTGATGGTGCGCTTGCTGAGGTCAAAATCAGCGATCCATTGTTTCAGTAACGGACCGTCTTCAGTAATTTCTAAATACGGCTGTAACTCTTTGAGCAACAACTCATCGTATTTAAACGGGTATTGTTCGGCATATTCTTCAACAAAAAAGTCAAAGGGATTGATGACCGTCATATCCGCGATGACTTCCACTTCTACACTGAGCTTGGTGCATTTTTCCGGGAACACGACCCGTGCCAAAATGTTACCAAAGGGATCTTGCTGCCAATTGATGAAATGATCCGCAGGCTCAATACGCAAGCTGTAGCCTTTAATCGGCGTGCGGCTATGGACGGCCGGACGCAATCTAAAGACGTGTGGCGACAGGGAAACTGATCTATCGAAGTTGTAGACAGTTTTGTGACGGAGTGCTACCCGAATGGTCATGATTTTTTCCTATTGCCCAAGTATTACAATCTAATTTAATGATGGATAACTTAAGGGAACCTCTAAAAACCGCACGTCGACTGTTCGACAAGCTCACAGCTCAGCGCGAATAGTTATCCCATTAAATCAATTAGTTAACCATTCAAGCTTCGACAGCACGAACGGATAACATTGAGATGCCCTCTAAACCTGCATGGCTTTCTGTGCTTCGGCCTGCATTCTTATCAATTCCTCTTCGACTCCTGCCGCATGCGTCAATTCGGCAACGTTATCTTTAGTGAAAAAGCCCTGAAAGCCGCCAAAGCGCTGCACATACTCGATGATCAATGACGAATGTTCTGAAGCACTGGAAAAGATCTGTTTTAAACCTTCAGCTTTCGAACCCACGACATCCAGCAAAAAGCTTTTGCCTTGATCACGAATGGCATCAACGACAAATTCAATGTTTTCTATGCCGTTTTGATCGCCGTCTTTAACCGCCAGCGCCATGTGATGCAGTCTTGGTCCGTAGTTCCTGACGAAATTTTCTGTTGGTGAGGGGAATATTTTGAAATGATTAACAAAATATGGCGTGTTGTTGGCAGTAAACACCTTGGCGGGGCTGCGCAGCTCATCGGAATAATGAATGCTTTTGGTGACATTGGTCGAGGAGTTTTGATCGACAATATCAAATGATCCCCAGTAATAATAACTGGAGATCGACAGCCATTCCAAAATTGCGACTTCACGGTTTTGGCTGTAAATACGGGTTGCCAGGTGATCGACCGGCAAAATCAACTCATTAATGCCCAGCGCTTTTTGTCGCTCTTTGGCCATCTGGCAAGCTTGATGAGCATCCGCGCGAATAGTACTGACGCCCAACGCATAAATACGCAGATCTCCTGGGTTCCGCTCCAGATAGCCCACAATATTATGGGTATAAGGGGAAGGCTTGATGATTGCCATGTTCCCAGGCAGCTCCAGGCGACGAATATCATCGGGAGAAAAAAATCGAAAACCGCGGTTTTGCTGTAAGTTGACAACTTCGTGCAGATTTGTCACCCGCAATATTTCTCCCATATATCGACTATGGGGTTTGCTGGAGCCGATTGGAAACACTTCATTCAGGCTGCGAAAAATCCCTTTAGTCTCCTCATTTTTCACTTCACGAATCAGCAGGTCGGGGGAGTTCATATCAATTCGCAAAATGTGCGTCCAATGTGACTCGCTTTCCAGGGTGACCAAATATTCATAAGGCGACATCAGACACAATTCCCCGATGTACTCAATGGACCGACCCGGATCGACCATCAACATCATTGCATCTATTTCGTAAATCATGTCGCTTAAGCCCAGGCTATCGCGTTCCTCCAGCAATTTACCCAGATACTCATTAAAAAAGGCGGAGTTTTGTTTATCACCCTGAACGGGAAAAGATAGGGATTGACTGATCATTGGCATAGTGCGCTCTCTACAAAGTTTGTTTCTTAAACAAGCACAGCAAGTGCCATACCAAATTGCTAAGTGTTTGCAACTTAAAATAACTACCTAGCTTAATCACTGTTGAGGAATCCCCTTAGGGACTGGCAGTGGGTAAGGACGAGATTTGATTTTGAACGTTGATAGATTTCATTTAGGAAACCCTCGCAACCGTATTAACGAGCGAAGCCGCACCAAATTGAAGCATTGCCACCCCAAAAAGGGGCGACCATTGGTGATAGAAGCCATGGCTTCAAGCCATTTCATATAGCTAAATCCTACTTTTAAAGTAGTCATATCGGCTATGGCATTAATCCTGCATTGTTTTTAACAAAACAAACTAGCCAAACGACTCACCATGAAATCAATCTGGGAAAACTACAAAACCGACATCGCTTACGATGAACTGATGAGCTCGGAGTTTCAGCCGCGGCAAATTAGTCACCGTCTGTGCCAGTACTTAAACACACTAAATAAGAACGATATCGACAAGCGCAAAATGGCTGCCGAGCTGGCTATCCTGGAAATGGGCATCAGCTTTACCGTCTATAGCGACGAAGGCAACATAGATCGCGCCTGGCCGTTCGACATTATCCCGCGCATCCTGAGCGCCAAAGAATGGCGAACCATCGAAAAAGGTTTAAAGCAACGATTAACAGCCCTTAACTGTTTTATCGCCGATGTCTATGGTGAGCAGGAATTCTTAAAAGCCGGCAAAATGCCCGCCGACATCATTCACAGCTCAAAAAACTTTCGCAAAGAATGTGTTGGCATGAAGCCACGCCATAACGTTTGGGCAAATATCTGCGGCACCGATTTGGTGCGCGACAAAGACGGCGTGATGTATGTGCTGGAAGATAACTTGCGCGTCCCCTCCGGCGTTTCTTATATGCTGGAAAACAGGGTGATTACCAAACGCGTGTTCCCGGAACTTTTGCAAGACATCGATATTTTGCCCATCGACGATTATCCAAGCCAATTACAAGGCATGCTTGCTTCAATTGCCCCGGAACACATCAGCAAGCCGCAAATCGTGGTGTTAACACCGGGCATATATAACTCGGCCTATTTTGAACACGCCTATCTGGCCCAGCAAATGGGCGCGCAATTGGTTGAGGGTGGTGACCTGGTCGTCAATGACGATGATTGCGTCTACATGCGCACCATCGAAGGCCTGGAAAAAGTCGATGTCATTTATCGGCGCATCGACGATGACTTTTTAGACCCGGAAGTCTTCCGTAAAGATTCAGCACTGGGTGTTCCCGGACTGATGCGGGCCTGGAAAGCGGGCAACGTGTCGCTGGCCAATGCACCCGGCGCGGGTGTTGCCGATGACAAAGTGGTCTATGCATACGTGCCGGAAATGATCCGCTTTTATCTAAACGAAGAACCCATTTTGCCGAATGTAGAAACCTATTTATGCGATAACCCGGAACATCTTGAGTATGTGCTGGCACATTTGCCCGAACTGGTCGTCAAGCCCGCCAATGAGTCGGGCGGTTACGGCATGATCGTCGGCCCTCATGCCACCGCCAAAGAAATCGCCGAATTCCGGGAAATTATCAAAGCCAATCCGCGCAATTATATTGGTCAGCCGACCTTGTCGATTTCTACCGCACCAACACTTTGCAAAGGCAAGTTAGAGCCCCGGCATATCGATCTGCGGCCTTTTATCTTACAAGGCGAGGACACTTTTGTAACCGCTGGCGGATTGACCCGGGTAGCGCTAAGAAAAGGCTCGCTGGTAGTCAATTCTTCGCAAGGCGGCGGTAGTAAAGACACCTGGATCATCAACATGGAGCACAAATA
>JABFRC010000185.1 GCA_013141375.1 Methylococcaceae bacterium
GTGCGGCGGGTGGGCCGGGGACAATTACCGCGCTCAGTTATCGATATGGCCTGCCGGGCAAGGTCGAGAACGAATTTACGGCGCGAGCCGACAACGCCAATCGATTCTTTGCGACGGTTTCTCCCGCCAGCCCGGGGGCTCTGGTGACACAAGTCTGGTTTGACAGGGGGGATGTACGCTACCTGCTCACCGAATGTACAGGTGGAAACTGTCCTCAAGACGGGGGCTTGGCGGTACTGCGCGGTGATAAAGTGCTGATGAATGCCCATTGCGCCCATTCTGTCGAGGGAGATCAGCCAGGGTTCGCGAGCGAATTGATCACTTTTGGTTCTGAGGAAGATAGCATGAGAGACGATAATATGCGCTCGAACACCAAACTTCTAAAGATCGAAGACACCGGCATCGATATCTACACGTTATTCCCGAACAAGCATGGGCCGATATAGCGACAACGTATTACGCCATTGATGCCGGAATGATGTGCAGTCAGCAATCTCTTTCTTTTTGGCCTGCTGCAGCATCGCGAAGATGGGCCGCTTTGCCGGAAGGGCCTGATAAGCCGGGGCGTTACAATCTGCCTTAGATGAAGTACGACGAATTTGCTGTGAAATATAAAGCCAATGGAGGAACCAGCAAATGAAAATCCGCTTACTGCTACTTTGGTCTTTATTAACATTTACCGTTTCGTGCTTTGCTGGTAGCGAAGGGCTTAAGCAGGGTATGAGCTTCCAGCAAGCACGCAAGTTTTTGCAACAAGGCGGCTGGACGCCGATTGATGTGCATAAAAATGATGGTTATGAATTTTTCGGCGTAGAAAAAATCCTAAAAGAAAGTAAAATTAACGAGGTCGACAGTTGCGCTATGGATAGAGCACTTTGCAATTTGTTTTATAGGAAGGGCAATGAATGTCTCCGGCTTATTACTTATGGAGAGGCCCTTAAAGATATGAAAGTCGACAGCTGGACGAATGATTGTCCGGAATGATTTTGAAGGTTGTATCAATAGAGGACTTACTATGAATAAAACCGAACAATACAAGCAAGCATCCCGTCCAGTTACTGAGGAATACGGTGATGATACTGATTTGAATACTGCGGCGGAGAAAAGCAAGAAGCTGTTGTTGACTTGGCTAATTGGTGCGGCAACGATTGTAATTTGTGTGTTGTATGGTGACACGGCTCAATTGGTGTTGGCCGCATTCATCGCAGTTTACCTTTATTTTAAAACCAAAAGTTATCTGAAGTTGATGTCTTCATTAAATTCTTAATATGCAGATTGAGGGCGAACGTATAAACGTCCGCCCTTGTAAAACTAAGGTGTTAAGCCTTCCCCCACGGTAACCACTTTCAACGCATTGGTACCGCCTTTTACCCCGGTTAAATCGCCTTTGGTGATGATGAATTTGTCACCTTCTTTGGCACGGTTATAGTGACGCAATTCAGCGACAATATTCTGATTTACTTCCACATGATCCTCTTTGTCATAAGTGAAATAAACCGGAAAAACACCTCGGTACAGCGTGACTTTCCCCAGCGTTTTTTCTTCACAACTGAAAGCAAAAATCGGTATGGCAGAACTGATTCTGGACATCCAAAGTACGGTTGCGCCTGATTGGGTGATCGCGGCAATGCCTTTGATTTTGGCGTGATTAGCCAGATACATCGCAGACATGGCGATGGCTTCATCAACGCGATCAAATTGCAGCGCAACGCGGTGTTCTGAAATACGCACCACGGCTTGTTTTTCGGCTTCAACACAAATACGGTGCATGGCTTCAATGGCTTTCACCGGATGATTTCCCGACGCGGTTTCGGCTGATAGCATAATGGCGTCGGTGCCGTCGTAAACGGCATTGGCGACGTCAAAGACTTCGGCACGAGTAGGAATCGGATTATCAATCATCGATTCCATCATCTGCGTGGCAGTGATGGCAACACGATTGAGCTGGCGGGCGCGTTTGATCAGGTGTTTTTGCACGGCAGGCAAATTGGCATCACCGATTTCCACACCCAAATCGCCACGCGCTACCATCACCGCATCCGAAGCGAGGATGATTTCATCTAAGACGTCCAAGGCTTCGGCACGTTCAACTTTAGCGACGATGCCGGCATCGCAGCCTTCTGCCAACAGCAATCGACGCGCTTCGTGCAAATCTTCAGCGCAACGAGGAAATGACACGGCGACAAAATCGCAGTCGATTTCGGCAATGGTTTTGATATCGGCGCGGTCTTTATCGGTTAAGGCCGCCGCAGACAGACCGCCACCCATCAAATTGATGCCCTTGTTGTTGGATAAATCGCCACCCACCACAACAATGCAATTGACGCGCATGTTTTCGACATTGACGACATCCAGCACAATGCGACCATCATCCAGCAATAAACGACTACCGGGTTTGACTTCCAAAGCTAAGGGTTCGTAAGTAATGCCGACTTGTGCATGGTCACCGGCATTGGCATCAAGATTGATGTCCAGCGCAAAATCCTGGCCCTCGTTAAGAAAAACCTTACCGTTTTTAAAGCGGGCGATACGAATCTTGGGGCCTTGCAAGTCGGCCAGAATGCCAACACGGCGACCGGTTTGCAGGCTAAGCGCCCGGATCGCATTCACACGATCAATATGATCTTGCGCTGCACCATGCGAAAAATTTAAACGCACCACATCAACACCTGCATTAAACAGCGCTTCCAGCACACCCGGCTTATCGGTGGCAGGCCCGAGTGTGGCAATGATTTTGGTTCTTCTTAATGTGGTGATTTGCATAAGTTATTTTGCGTTGATCAAGGCTAACGTGGTGTCCAGCATTCGGTTTGAGAACCCCCATTCGTTGTCATACCAGGACAGCACTTTAACCAGATTGCCGTTCATGACTTTGGTTAATGAGGCTTCGTAGATTGAAGACGCCGGATTGTGGTTAAAGTCGATAGAGACCAGTGGTTTATGGTTGATATCCAGTATGCCTTTTAACGATCCGGCAGCTGCTGTTTCCAGAATGCTGTTGATTTCTTCCTTGGTGGTGTCTCTTGACGCTTGAAAGGTTAAATCGACAACCGAGACATTGATGGTCGGAACGCGCATCGCAAAGCCGTCAAGTTTTCCAGCCAATTCAGGCAATACCAGACCAACTGCCGCAGCAGCACCAGTTTTGGTTGGAATCATCGAGTGCGTGGCAGAACGGGCGCGACGTAAATCACTGTGATACACATCGGTCAGAACTTGATCGTTGGTATAAGAATGAATGGTCGTCATCAAACCATTTTCAACGCCGATGGCATCGTGCAGAGGCTTAACCAGTGGCGCTAGACAGTTGGTGGTACAAGAGGCGTTGGAAATTACTGTATCCGTGGATTTTAATACACTGTGGTTAACACCAAAAACGATAGTTGCATCGACATCATTGCCACCGGGTGCGGAAATCAGCACTTTCTTTGCACCCGCAGTAATGTGAGCGGAGGCTTTGGCTTTGCTGGTAAATAGACCGGTACATTCATGAACGACATCAATGCCCAGATCTGCCCAAGGCAGTTTAGATGGGTCGCGTTCAGAAAATACGCGAATTTTATCGCCATTGATGACGATGTAATCACCGTCAACGCTGACTTCAAAAGGAAATCTTCCATGCACAGTGTCATATTGAGTCAAATGTGCGTTGGTTTGAGAATCACCTAAATCATTGATGGCAACGATTTGAAATTCAGAGGTGCGGCCGGATTCATATAAAGCACGAACGATATTGCGGCCAATACGACCATAACCATTGATTGCGACTTTGATAGGCATAATGTTTCCCAGGTTGTGATGTTAAAAACAAAAAGGCGGTGACCGCCAACATTCTGACTATAGCAAAAGCCGGGGCGGTTAGTCTAATGCAGGCGGAAATCAGCTAATCTCAGAATTTGACCTGAGGCAGTTTAAAGCATTCAAGCACGATTTCGTGATAATCGCTTTTAGAGGTTGGACCGTCATAATGCAGTCCAAATTCCAGTTCGGATATTTCGTGCTTGATAACGCCGCTAATTGTTAACGGAATCCCCGATTCCGGCAGAATCAGTTTGATTTTGAGCTTATCGTTGATAGTGACAGGCAAGGCCGCTGTCAGTTTTAAGCGAATGCCGCTATAGCTGATGTCGAGAATTTCGCCAGTCACTTCTATCTGTTCATCGGTGTCATGTTCCAGCGTGACATGGGCGGTTAGGCCTTTCGGATTAAAGCGGGGAAATTCACGTTGATCGTTTTTTAGCATCTTAGGAAATAGCGTCATTAGGTGGGTTTATTGAAGTATAGTCAGGCACTGGTATGAATGTCGTTGCGGCTTAACTATTAAATTTATCTTCAATCTTCTGTTTGTAATTCAGGAAATGAATTGATTCCAACTGGTCCGGATTTTCGATTCGGAATGCCGACAAGGGCAGTTCAATGTCGCTGATATGCACCGGATACACCTGTTTGCCTTGTCGGAAAGACAAAATGTATTGATAAGCGGCATAAAATACTTGTGGTCCGTGTTCAAGGGAGGAAAACTCCTTTTCGTTGCAATATACCGTGTAAACAATCCCTTTAGTGGTGTTTTCTCCACTAATTCGAAGATTGAGCGCCTTGCCGCCGAACGGTCTTTTTATATTTACCGGATAACAAGCCCATAGCCCGGCCGAATTTTTATGAAGCTGAAAATAAGTGATGGGAATGTAATCTTCAAAAAAGTTGCGATTAAGAATATTCTCCAAAAAATCTGCGTAATGGCTTAACACGCGTTCGAGTTGTGCGTTGGTGTGATGCTGACTATAAAGCGCACCGCGCTCGTCAATGATGTAAACCGTGACATCCGTATTGTGATGGAAATAAAACAGCTCGATTTCCTTGGCGATATTAAATGAATAAAGCAAGGGAATGGGAGTGTTCGCTAATACGGTCGCGTCAAAATGACTGCTGCGATAATGTTTTTGCGGCCTGCCAAGTTCTTTCAATAAGGCATCGTCATCGGTCAGGTATTTATAACTTACGATGTTGTCAGTGTTCTGAAAGGAATAAAAACCACTGCCTCCGGCGACTAAAAAACGATAGGCTTGATTGCCAGAGAATAGCTGTATCAAGGTGCTGAACATATGTTCGATGCGCAGAACAATGCTTTTACCGCGAGTAGGCGTCTGGCAGATGACTTTAACGGCACTCGTAGCAATAGGTTTTGCGTATGTGTTGACAATGTCCGTCAGCACATCGAAAAGTCCGCTCAAGCCCTCATGTTGGCTGGTATTGATTTCACCCCAGCTATTCAATGACACCACCGCGGTGGTCTGCACAAAACATTGGCGACTCATGCCGTAACTGAACGCATCAGAACGGGCACTCATCACCACACCACCGTCTTCACGATTTTCAGTATCAGGAAGCCCCAGGTTAATTAGTAACAGTGTATGTTGCGGCGCTTTCGCGGTTTGATAGGCGGACAATGGTGTGTCGCTATTGAAATGCTCGGATAAATACAAACTTAACTGCGTCAACGTCAGATGCAGTTCTTCAGAAGACATTTTTAGATTGGCCGCGCCAAGATGAAATTTCTGGTGCCTGTGACAAAGTCCATTGGCAATCAACCAGCACAACAGCCCGCATAAATTCGAACTTTTTTGCAGAGGTTCTAAACCGGCAGCGTTGGCCATGGTGATTTGACCAAGATAAAGGTTCCAGCTTTCTTGCTCATGACTCAAATGACTGGCAACTATCGATAATTCCGTAGCGATCACATGCACTTCATTGCGCGTGGTCAGAATCTCAACTTTGCCGGGCTTTTTTTCCAGGAAAGCATTGAGCTTTCTGCCGATCAATTTCAAATCGTTATTGGATTGCTGGGGCAGGCCATGTTCCCGCGCAAAACCCATGATTACCCGGTAACAATGGGTGTGTGCTTGCATGATCACGGCATGTTCCGAGGTGGCTTTGCTGATATCCCAGTTTTTGCTCAAGTGCGAGGTAAGGATAGAAGCGGGCCAATGATAACGCTGGGCAATCGATTGCATATAACGCTCACGATAGGTTCGGTTAAGCGCATCCATTGCCGAATCAGACAAGCCCATAATCTTTAAGTAGAAACATTCTCTGGCTAAATTCAGGCGATTTATACTTTGATTTTGTTGCAGATATTGCTCAACCTTTTGATAAATCAATAAATAAGGATCAAGATCAATATTGGCAAACGTACCTTGGTAAACAGCTTCTTTGATGATTTGACACAGCCATTGTGTACTGGGGTACTCGCTTGAATAACACTCCAGCAATAACAGTTTTAACAAGGATTTATGCGGTGCATGCAGTGCCTTATATAAATGCCAGAGCGTGGCGCTGGTAAATTCCTCCGCAGGTACGGCTTCCAAGCCGCCAAAATCAATAATTTCATGAGGATAGATAAAACGCTTGGTCAGCAGATGGTTCACATATTGACTGTAATTCAGCTCCTGATGTGGCGGTACCAGCCACCAGACCGGACTTTTTCCAGCAATATAAATGGCGGTGCGATAAAACTCCTCCAGCAATAAATAATGCTGGGTATGGCCACTACTTTCTGACGACATCGGCGTGTCTTCGCCGCTGCGAAACTTGCTGCCATCCATCAGAAAAAAATGCACCTCAAGATCCAGCGTGGCCGCCCATTGTTCAACGGCTGTGGCTTTTTTCTGCAAATCAGCCAACGCGGCCTCAGGCAATCCCGGTCGATGGCACAGCCAAATATCCATGTCGCTGGTTTTAGAAAAGGCGATGCTGCCGACACTGCCCATCAAATACACCCCGTCGATATCCCGTTCTTCCGACGGTTGCCGGCCCATGTTAAAGCTTTTAGAGAATTGTTTTGCCGCTGCAATGGCCAAATTATCAGGCCGATAATCAACAATGCCTGCAGGCGTGTTCGAGGACACAAATCCAGGTAATAACGGCAGATTTTGATGAAAAATCAACGGCAACAGTTCTAGAAACTGCCGTTGCCGCGGTTGTAAAAACTCTTGAATCCGTGTGAGTCGCATCAGATGCAGTTTTTTAAAGCGCTGCAGAATGATTTGAAGATCTTTAATCGAAATGTCTTCGCCAGGTGCGCCCAGATGGATAGGAGTCTGTTGATAGGGTTCGGACATGGTGGGTGCCTAGGATTTAATAGCCAACATCAAACCTATAGTTTAGTTTCAATTTTAAAAGTAATACCAATCCCAATAAGTTCTGATGCTCTCCCTTCTCGGCAATTGCTCCTGCATTGCCCTACTACCTAAATCCATGTAGGCATCCAATGGGAGAAGGTTGGATTGAGGGTTTCAAATAAAAACTTATTGGGATTGGTATAACCCGGATGTAACAAAGCAGCGCTTTGGAAATTCAGGATAGACATAAGCCCAATTGGGCTGACTATTTAACTAATAACCTAACTGCGCGCCAGTTGAATTTAAGCACTAAACACAAGCTTATAAATCTCAATCTATTGTTTTTGAGTTTACAGAAAGTACTTCTGTGTTTTTATAGCGAGTTTTTAAGCTTCCAACGCGTGTTTGAGACTTTCCAACGCGCGTTGGTAAGTTAAATTGGCGCGTAAAAAAGGTTCAGGTAATTGCCGCTCGCTGCAAGTCTTGATAGCTCTGGCCTGCAACGATTTGTACGCCCTCCTGAAAACACGCGTTGGAAAGCCGCAAACACGCGTAAAAAGTCTTCAGTACTCAGATTCTAGGGCAGCGTATGGTTTTTCTAAGTTAGATAAACCTGTTTTTTAGGTGTAAACAGATAGTTTTGACGATTTGCGAGGTAGATTTAGCCCTTTTGAGCAAAGATTTTGTTATATCTCGTATGGAAAAATGAGAACGAAATTTTCCTAACCAGCTGGGCTTGATAATCTGAAGTTTTTAGCTGTGTTGGGTAGGTTGGGCTGACGTGAGTCAACCCAACATAACAAGAAAATTGGGTAAATGTTGGGTTGAGAAAAGCATGCAACCCATATATGGACTCCTCCGTTTTGCAAGCATTTTCATATTGATTACAAAGGTCAGTGAGCGCAGTTGCTCCCATATATCCGGCCTGTGAATGAGGCCTTTATCGCCTCTGGCC
>JABFRC010000300.1 GCA_013141375.1 Methylococcaceae bacterium
TAATAAAGCCCTTCCAACACCAAATTGCCTTCCACACCCAACATGGAACCCGCCAACAGCGTTCTAAAATCCTTACCGCCTATTAATTGATGCGTTACCGTCAAATACATCCTTGAAAGCTGCTGATCCTGAATCATCGTCTCCAGCATTTGCGGACCAGCGATCAAGTAAATACTTTGATATCCCAAGGCACCAAGTACCTTAACCAACGGCGCGCCCTGAACCATTTGCTCCTCGCCCGTAACAAGTACCGAATACCCTAACTTCTGCCAATATTCGACTTTTTCAGGATCAGCGTTTTTTCCTGTCGCGATAAACACTTGCTGATCAGTATCGACCAAACTGTCATGCATAGGAAAATCCAGGCTGGCACTGGCTATTATCACAGCCGGGTTGGGCTTTAAACCTTGCTCAATCCGCCATGCTTTCAAATTGTCGTCCCTAATTTGCAAAATATTACCCAATCGACCTTGATCAAGTGCGCGCAAATAGCCGCCATGAGTAATCAGGCAATCGGCTTGTGCATGCAACTCCATAAACAATGCAAAATCTGAAGCACTGGTTAAGTGTTTGGGAATAAAAGAATTACCTGATACAGCACCTTCCAGCGCAATCCGACCATCCAGACTGGACAAGAAATTGGCGTACACAAAAGGGGCCTTTGGCGTGCCTAATTGATGGATGTGGTGCCCAAGATACAGACCTTGAATGGAAGCCGATTCACTCGGTACAGGGAAAAGCCGAATTAGATTTTTTGTCATTTATTTTTTAAGCTACCTAAGCAATCTTTAATACTTGAACGCTATTTGAGCAGAGAGGGGTGTTTTACTTAGCACTTAAAAAGCCTTTTTTATAGCCAAAATAGCCAAGCAAAATCACGAGCAACCAGACCGTGGCTAGCGGACCAAGAACGCCGGAATGGCCGTTGAAATAAGATAAATATTCGGAATGGGGGTTGGTGTTAAACAGGCTTTTGCTCATTTTGATTTGCCATACCCAAGCCGCATGGCAGCCGATACATAAGCCTATACTTTGTTTAATTTGCGTCCTGATAACACTAAGAAAAACACCAACCATGAGCAAGGCAAAAAAAGCAGTGGTATTTTCCGAATTGAAGACGTTGCCATAAGCTTCTGAAAGCAACTGAAAACCTGTGAGAATATTAAAAGTTGCTGGAGAGATGGTGCTTTTACTATCGAGGAAATGTAGCCCGGCATAGTAAATGGAACCCAGTATAATTGCGACAATCACGGGCATATTGCGCCGCAATCCCGCTAACAGCATGCCTCTGAAAACCAGCTCTTCAACCACACCAATCAATGCAGCCAGCGAAAAGGCGATGGCTAGTTTTTTAGCTACCAGCCCAATTGACCAAGCCTGGCTATCGTCGAATACATTGACGCCGATGATCGCCATCACCATAAAAATCGGCAGCAGCGTCAGCAAGCCGATACCAAATCCTTTAAACAATTGCCGGATGAACAGGGGTTTTTCAGCAATCCCCAAATCGTCTTTGGATAATTTAAGCAGACGCATCACCGGATAAATACTCAGCAACAGCAATATCTGGCTAATGCGGATAATCAATTTCCTGAGCAATGACGGGTCATCGAGCCCCCAGGTAATAAGATAAGCCAAAACACAAGCCGAGGATGTGACCGCCAGCAGCACCAATAACGGCACCAGCGCATAAAAGATATATCTCATTTAGACGGGCCTCCACCAAAGTCGCCCCAACACAGCTGTACCGCCGCCAAGGCCGCCAGCGACGCGGTTTCTGTCCTTAAGATGCGCGCACCCAAACGTACAGGGATAAAACCAGCTGCCTTGGCCAGCTCACGCTCGTGATCGCTAAAACCACCTTCCGGACCGGTGAGCAAGGTGACATGTGGGGTTTCCGGCCTTAATTCGTTGAGTGCCTGCTGCGCATAAGGGTCCAGAAACAGCTTCAGTCCTTGTTGATGTTCCAGCCAGTCCTGGAGCTGTTGTATTTCCGGTAAGCCAGGCAATACGGTGCGTCCACTTTGTTCGGCAGCGTGCTGGACTATTTTTTGCCAATGCAGCAGGCGTTGCGGCTTTTTTTCACCTTTAAATTGCACTTGACAGCGCTCAGTAACTAAAGGCGTAATGTGATTTGCCCCCAGCTCCACAGCCTTTTGTACCGACAAATCCATACGGTCGCCGCGTGAAATCCCCAATCCCAAGGTAATTGTCAGCGGTGATTCAACGCTGCGGTCCAGCCATTGCTCAACAGCAATCAAGACCGTTTTCCGAGTAACCTCAGCAACGCTACAAGCATATTCGCCGCCCTCACCATTGAACAAGATGATGGCATTGTCCTTTTTTAAGCGCAGTACGGTTCTAACGTAATGCTCATTATCTTCATCCAACTCGATAATCTTGCCGGATGCCAGTGGCATGGCAACGTATAATCTGGAAACTCTCATCTCAATCCTGAACTGCTTGCTGTATGCCCTGCCAGGCGACTTCGGCGATTAATAATAGTTCGTCCTCGCTAATCACATAGGGCGGCATAAAATAAATCACATTGCCCAGCGGGCGTAATAACACGCCTTTGGTTAAGGCATATTGATATACCTTAAGACCACGTCGTTCCTGCCAGGGAAATGGCTCCCGCGTTTGCTTATTTTTAACCATTTCAATCGCCAGTATCATGCCGGTTTGCCGGACTTCGCTGATATTGGGATGCTCGTTAAATCTGGCAGCCGCTTTCGCCATTGCTGCCGCCAAATCTTGATTTTTCTGAATAATATTGTGCTGGTGGAAGATGTTGATGGTGGCCAGCCCCGCCCGGCATGCCAGCGCATTGCCGGTATAGCTGTGCGAGTGCAAAAACGCGGTCAGTTTTTGATAATCGTCATAAAAGGCCGAATAAACCTTATCTGTCGTCAATACCGCTGACAGAGGCAAATAGCCGCCGGTTAGGCCCTTGGACAAACACATAAAGTCCGGCGTGATGTCGGCTTGCTCACAGGCAAACAAGGTGCCGGTGCGACCAAAACCGACAGCGATTTCATCGGCGATTAAATGCACGTTGTATTTATCGCAAGCCTCTCGCAACAATTTTAAATAGACCGGATCGTACATGCGCATATTGCCAGCACACTGTACCAATGGCTCGATAATGACCGCGCAGACAGAATCGGCATGTTGCTGGAGCGTTTGTTCCATTAACGCAAAGCGGCGCGTGGAATACTCCGCCCAGGTTTCGCCAAGTTCGCGATGATAACAATCCGGACCAGGCACAGTAAGTACATTCATTAACAGCGGCGCGTAGGTTTCCTTGTACAACGCAACATTGCCTACAGCCAACGCGCCGAGAGTTTCGCCGTGATAGCTGTTTTCCAGCGTGATGAACTTGGTTTTTTGGGTTTGGCCAAGATTTCGCCAATAGTGGAAACTCATTTTCAGCGCGACTTCCACTGCGGCCGAGCCATTGTCGGCATAAAAGCAGCGATTGAGTCCCTGCGGAGTAATTTCGACCAGTTTTTCTGCCAGCTGAATGCCTGCTTCGTGGGTAAAGCCGGCAAAAATGACGTGTTCAAGCTTATCAAGCTGGTCTTTTAATGCATCATTGATGATGGGATTGGCATGGCCAAACAGATTCACCCACCAGGAGCTGATGGCATCGAGGTAGCGATTACCGTCAAAATCCTCCAGCCAAACACCCTGGCCCTTTTTGATAGGGATAATAGGAAAAGACTCGTGATCTTTCATTTGTGTGCAGGGATGCCACAATACCGCAAGATCACGATTAGATAAGGATTGGTTGCTCATGCTAGAGATTGACGGGATATTACCAGTCCACATCGAATTTGGCTTATCTCTGCAAATTAGCCAGTATTGCCAAGGTCGGTGCCGCCTGATTCATGGTGTAAAAATGCAAGCCTGGTGCACCGGCTTCCAGCAAACGCTGGCAAAGCGTGCTCACCACTTCCAGACCAAACGCCTGTATGGATTCGCGATCGTCGCCGTAACTTTCCAGACGTTTGCGCATCCAGCGAGGAATATCAGCCCCACACATTTCTGAAAAGCGAAACAGTTGCGAATATTGAGTGATCGGCATAATACCCGGCACGATGGGAATATCGATACCGCTCTTTTCGCAAGCATCGACAAAATAAAAATAGGCCTCGGCATTGTAAAAATACTGAGTAATAGCCGCATTGGCACCGGCATCGACTTTACGTTTGAAGTTTTTAAAGTCTTCAACACCGTTTGCACACTGGGGATGCACTTCAGGATAAGCCGCCACATGAATCTGGAAGTGATCATCGGTTTCTTGGCGAATAAACCCAACCAGCTCATTGGCATAACGAAACTCACCCGCCGACATCATGCCCGAAGGCAAGTCCCCTCTGAGCGCCACGATATTATTAATGCCGTGTGCCCGGTAATTTTCCAGAATAGCGCGGATATTATCTTTAGTTGACGCAACGCAGGACAAATGCGGTGCAGCAGTAATACCCTTTGACTGGATGTCAATCACCGCATCAAAGGTCAAGTCGCGGGTTGAACCGCCTGCACCAAAGGTCACGGAAAAAAATTCAGGATTGAGAGCGGCTAGCTTGTCTTGAACAATTTGCAGACTAGCTGCGCCTTCAGGTGTTTTCGGTGGATAAAATTCGAAACTGTACAGCTGAGGATGTTTTTTTTGTGATTGCATGTTACGTCTCTGTGAGTCCGGGCAAACACAAAGCCGCCCGGACTACTTCATAGTATCAATCAATAACGATAATGATCGACCTTGTAAGGACCTTCAACCGGCACGTTGATGTATTTGGCTTGAACATCGGTCAGCTGGGTCAATTTGACACCCAATTGCGCAAGATGTGAACGCGCGACTTTTTCATCCAACTTCTTGGGCAGCATGTAGACTTTGTTTTCGTACTGCGCGGCATTGGCCCACAATTCAAGTTGCGCCAATACTTGGTTACAGAATGAATTGGACATCACAAAGCTTGGATGACCGGTTGCACAACCTAAGTTAACCAAACGACCTTCAGCTAATATAATCAAGCGTTTGCCATCTGGAAAAATGACATGATCAACTTGCGGTTTGATGTTTTCCCAAGTGTATTGGCGCAATGAAGAAATTTCGATTTCAGAATCAAAATGGCCAATGTTGCAGACGATTGCCTGATCTCTCATAGCCGCTAAATGCGCATGAGTAATCACATTAAAATTACCAGTGGCGGTAACGAAAATATTAGCTATTGGCGCCGCATCTTCCATAGTCACGACACGGTAGCCTTCCATCGCCGCCTGCAAGGCACAGATTGGATCGATTTCAGTAATCCAGACGGTCGCACCCAAACCACGCAATGATTGCGCGCAGCCTTTGCCGACATCGCCATAACCGCAGACGACCGCAATCTTTCCGGCGATCATCACATCGGTAGCACGCTTGATGCCGTCAACCAATGATTCGCGGCAGCCGTAGAGGTTGTCGAACTTTGATTTGGTAACTGAGTCATTGACATTGAAGGCTGGTACTTTTAAGGAGCCATTGGTAACCCGCTCGTTTAAACGCAGCACGCCAGTAGTCGTTTCTTCCGACAAGCCTTTCACATCAGCCATCAGCTCAGGGAACTTGTCGTGCATCATGTTCGTTAAGTCGCCGCCGTCATCCAGAATTAAATTTGGACGCCAGCCATTCGGGCCGAGAATGGTTTGTTCGATGCACCATTCGGCTTCTTCTTCAGTTTCGCCCTTCCAGGCAAACACAGGAATACCTGCTGCGGCTATGGCTGCAGCAGCGTGATCTTGCGTAGAAAAAATGTTGCAGGAAGACCAACGTATCTCTGCACCTAAAGCAGTCAGCGTTTCAATCAATACTGCTGTTTGTATGGTCATGTGCAAACAACCGGCGATGCGAGCACCTTTTAAAGGCTGTTTCTGACCAAATTCTTTGCGTAAGGCAATCAGGCCGGGCATTTCTGTTTCAGCGATATTGATTTCTTTACGGCCCCATTCGGCCAAAGCAATATCAGCGACTTTGTAATCTTGTTGACTCATTTTATTTCCTGTAATGATTAATTAAAGACCAGCAGCATCTCTTAATACGTCGACCTTATCAGTTTTTTCCCAACTGAAGCTGTCTTCGGTACGGCCAAAATGACCATAAGCGGCGGTGATTTGGTATATCGGCTTTAACAAATCCAGTGTGGCAATCAAACCTTTCGGTCTTAAATCAAAATGCTCACGAACGATTTGTACCAGTTTTTCTTCGCTTAATTTGCTGGTTCCGAAGGTTTCTACGCTGATTGACGTTGGCTCAGCAACACCAATCGCATAAGACACCTGGATTTCACAACGCTCAGCCAAGCCGGCAGCAACAATATTTTTTGCTACATAGCGACCCATGTAGGCTGCTGAACGGTCAACTTTTGAAGGATCTTTTCCGGAGAAAGCGCCGCCACCATGTCTGGCCATGCCGCCGTAGGTATCTACAATAATTTTACGACCTGTTAAGCCGCAATCGCCAACGGGACCGCCAATAATGAATTGACCGGTAGGATTGATGAAGTATTTGGTATCTTTGTGCAGCCATTCTTTTGGCAATACGGGCAGGATAATTTCATCCATTACTGCTTCATGCAGTGCTTTGGTAGAAATATCCGGTGAATGTTGTGTGGAGAGCACCACCGCATCAATGCCTACAGGTTTGTTATTTTCGTAGCGAAAAGTGATCTGACTTTTTGCATCCGGGCGTAACCATGGCAAGGTTTTATTTTTACGCACTTCTGCCTGACGTTTTACCAGCAAATGCGAATAGGTAATTGGCGCAGGCATGAAAACATCAGTTTCATTGCTGGCATAACCGAACATCAAGCCTTGATCGCCGGCACCTTGTTCGTGATTGTCTCCTTCATCAACTCCCAAAGCGATATCGGCAGATTGCTTACCGATAGCGTTTAATACGGCACAGGTCTGACCATCAAAGCCTATATCGCCCTGATCATAACCGATGTCGCAGACGACTTTTCTAACCAAAGCTTCTGTATCAACCCAGGCATTGGTAGTAACCTCACCGGCCAAAATGACCATGCCTGTTTTAACCAAGGTCTCGCAGGCAACACGCGCACGGGGATCCTGCGCCAGAATTGCGTCAAGTACAGCATCGGAAATTTGGTCAGCGACTTTATCGGGATGACCTTCTGAAACGGATTCTGATGTAAAAATAAAATTATCGCTCACACTACCACCTTCTTAAATGTAAAACCCGGATATACAAAAGGCTGCAATATGCAGCCTTTATTATTTGTGGTGGGCCCTGTAGGACTTGAACCTACGACCTGCCGATTATGAGTCGGACGCTCTAACCAACTGAGCTAAGGGCCCTAAATTAGCTTTTACTCACCATCCAAAAAGCATCTGAGTTGTTCTGATCTCGATGGATGTCTTAATTTTCTAAGTGCTTTGGCTTCAATTTGACGAATCCGCTCACGGGTGACATCAAATTGCTTACCGACCTCTTCAAGCGTGTGGTCAGTGTTCATATTAATACCAAAACGCATACGAAGCACCTTTGCTTCTCTTGCCGTTAGTCCTGCCAACACATTTTGCGTCGACTCTCTAAGTCCGGCAATTGTAGCAGCTTCTATCGGGGACAATACTTTAGCATCTTCTATGAAATCTCCCAAGTGGGAATCTTCATCATCACCGATAGGAGTTTCCATTGAAATGGGTTCCTTGGCTATTTTCAAGACCTTACGCACTTTATCTTCCGGCATTTCCATGCGCTCAGCAAGCTCTTCAGGGGTCGCTTCACGCCCCATTTCCTGCAGAATCTGCCTTGAAATCCGATTCAACTTGTTGATGGTTTCAATCATGTGCACAGGAATACGGATAGTTCTAGCCTGATCAGCAATAGAACGAGTAATCGCCTGTCTTATCCACCAAGTAGCGTAAGTCGAAAATTTGTAACCACGGCGATATTCAAACTTATCAACCGCCTTCATTAATCCGATATTGCCTTCCTGAATCAAATCCAAAAATTGCAAACCACGATTCGTGTATTTTTTTGCGAT
>JABFRC010000152.1 GCA_013141375.1 Methylococcaceae bacterium
GTCATAGACTTCTGCAAGGTGCTGAAAATTTAAATGCGTATAGATTTGAGTGGTGCCGATATTGCTGTGTCCCAAAAGATCCTGAACGGCGCGTAAATCCTGACTCGACTCCAGTAAGTGACTGGCAAAAGAATGTCTCAACATGTGCGGATGAACATGTTCGGCAATGCCCTTTTTCTTGCACCATTGCGTTAAGCGCATCTCAACGCTGCGCTGGCCTAATCGGGTGCCGCGGGCGGAAATAAACACCGCGACTTCGTTAACGCCCTTCATATTGTCCCGCAATGTTAACCAATGTTCCAAAGCCGCAAGCGCTTTGCTGCCTATCGGTAACAGCCTGGACTTTCCGCCTTTGCCTAGAAGCACAATTAAAGATTGCGCGGGCAAATCCAGATCCATCACGTTCAATGCCGTGAGCTCACTCAATCGCAATCCGGACGAATAAAATAATTCAAACATTGCCAGGTCTCGCACTTCCAACGCCGAACTGGTGCCGGCATCCAGCAAGCCATTGATTTGATCGACATCTAATGTCTTAGGCAGTTTCCTGGCCTGCTTGGGCGCGCGCACCGGCTTGGCGGGATTATTCATCACTATCCCCTTTTTAAGGAGAAAGTTATAAAAACTTCTTATGGCTGAGAGCTCGCGCTGCAGGCTTTTACTGGCTATGCCTTGCCGATGGCGGTTAGCGATATGCCCGCGAATATCGCCTTGCTGTAGTTCAGACCATTGTTTGACGGCCTTATCTTGACAGAACGTTAATAATTGCTGTAGATCTCTTTGATAGCTTTTGACCGTATGTGGTGAGGCTCGTTTCTCAACAGTCAGCTCGATAAAAAAATCGGCCAGTAACTGATCATCCTCAGGCGTCATACTGACTTCGCTGCATCAGCGTTATCAGTCGAGTGCCGATGATTTCGCCCATTTGCGTCAAAAACAAATGCCCCATGCTGTAATGAAAACGGCCTTCTTCACGGCTACCGATTGCGAGTATGCCTTCCAGCTCGGTGAACATCATCGGAATGATCGCGCAGGATTTAACCTCTGACGCCAGCTCGCCAAACAAAACCCGCGCCTGAGCCAATGTCGGACGACCACATTTCGGTTGATTACTGCCGATTTCCTTGGCAAACACCTCAAGTTCAGGACTTCCCGGCTTGATATAAAGATTACCGATTGCCGCATCATCGACGTCTTTGATGATGCGCACAGCAACAAAATCAGTCATAAAGTAATCAGACAACACGCTATCCAGATTGGCCACTACTTCTTCAAGCGTTGTAGAATCAAGCAGAGCCAGAGTCAGCTGATGCATGCGACTAAATGAAGCGTCATTATCGCGGGCTATTTCAATTAAAGCGGTCAGCTGATTTTCCATTTCATGATGCCGACTTCTAAAAATCTCCAGCTGCTTGGAAATCAATGAAATCGCACTACCACTGGGATGAGGAATGCTCAACTTTTCCAATAAATGTAAATGCTCATGAAAAAAATCCGGATGCTGTAACAAATATTGCTCTACTTGTTCCGGCGTTAAAGATGATGCTTGCTCAGTCATAGTTCAATTTGCCCTTCAAAAACAGACACAGCTGGCCCGGTCATATAAACCGGCTCGCCACGCCCTGCCCAACTCACTGTTAAAAGACCGCCCGGCAATTCTGCATTGACGACATTATCCAGTTGCAGTTGCTCTATACCTATCACGACGGCCGCACAGGCACCGCTCCCGCATGCCAGCGTTTCTGCCGCGCCACGCTCATAAACACGCAATTTGATATGTTGCCTATCGATTACCTGCATAAAACCAATATTGGCACGCTCAGGAAAAAAAGCGTGGCTTTCCAAGGCTTTGCCGACCTCGGTCACTGACGCCGTCTTGACATCATTGACCTGAATAACGGCATGAGGATTGCCCATCGACACTGCGCCGAAGGCTTTTTCATTGTCGTTGACATACACAGTATAGAAACGCGACTCCTGCTCAGCCAATACCGGTATCTCGGCAGGTTTATGTCGAGGTACGCCCATATTTACTGTAATTAAACCATCCGCATCAAAGCGCAATAGGAGTTGCCCGGCATTGGTATCAACACAAACAACATCCTTATCGGAAAGTTTTTTATCCCGGACAAAACGAGCGAAACAACGCGCACCATTCCCGCATTGATCGACTTCACTGCCATCAGCATTAAAAATACGGTATTTAAAATCAGCATTGTCGCTGACCGGTTTTTCTACCATTAACAATTGATCAAAACCCACCCCGAAATGCCGGTCGGATAATTGCCGAACCTGCTCAGGGCTTAAATTTATCTGCTGATTGATGGCGTCAATAACCATAAAGTCATTGCCCAAGCCATGCATCTTGGTGAAGTTGATCATATTTTTGATATTTCCAGTCACGGTAACAAATGCTCGCCAGCCCAAAGTTGCGGGATGGTTTCCCTGGCGCGAATTAAATGGATCTGATCACCGTCGACCATCACCTCTGCAGCACGTGGCCGTGAATTGTAATTCGAGCTCATGCTAAAACCGTAGGCACCCGACGAACGTATTGCCAGCAAATCGCCTTGGGCAAGACTTAGCTCGCGGTGTTTACCTAAAAAATCACCGGTTTCGCAAACCGGACCGACAATATCCCATTGCTGTAGCTCTGCATCAGTTTCTGTATTTACCGGGATAATTTCCTGCCAGGCGCTATACAAAGAAGGCCTGACTAAATCGTTCATCGCGGCATCAACGATTGCGAAGTTTTTATGCTCGGTGGGTTTAAGGTATTCCACCTGCGTGACTAGAATGCCGGCGTTGCCGACAATTGCACGGCCTGGCTCCAATAAAACTTCAACATTGCTATCACCCAGCCTTTTCAACACTGCGCCGATATATTCAGCCGGCTCTGGCGGTAATTCATCTTTATAGCGAATACCCAATCCACCACCCAAATCCAAGTGATGAAGATGAATGCCTGCTGCTTTTAGTGCGTCAACCAATTCAAGCACTTTATCAAGGGCGTCGAGAAACGGCCGGGTATCCGTCAATTGCGAACCGATATGGCAATCGATACCCACCACTTCAATATTAGGCATTGCCGCAGCCCGGCGATACTCATGCAGGGCATGATTGATATCGATACCGAATTTATTTTCTTTCAAACCGGTAGAAATATACGGATGCGTTTTAGCATCCACATCAGGATTTACTCTGAATGATACCGGGGCAATTACGCCTAACTGCTCAGCCAGCAGGTTGAGTCTGTCTAATTCGCCGGTAACTTCAACGTTAAAGCAGCGAATGCCCAGTTTTAATGCCGCTAGCAATTCGTCTTCGCGTTTACCAACGCCGGAAAAAACAATCTTCTTAGGATCGCCGCCAGCTGCGATAACGCGCTCCAACTCTCCCAAAGAGACAATGTCAAAGCCAGATCCTAATCGGGCCAGCACATTGAGAATGGCAATATTGGAATTGGCTTTTACCGCATAACAAATTAAATGCGGATGACTGCCAAAGGCCTGATCAAAAGCCTGCCAATGACGCTCAAGCGTGGCCCGGGAATAGATATAACATGGGCTGCCGTATTTATAAATGATGTCCTCGATTGCGACATCTTCAGCAAACAGCTGGTTTTCTCGATAATTAAAGTGATCCATTTTATTGATTTATTGATGATTGTTTTTTGGCTTCAGGGTCAACATGAACGGGTGAAGGCTTATCTGGCAAATAGAGGGGACCTGGTTGACCGCAACCCGACATCCCAACAATCAATAATAGCCATAGGGTCAATGCATAGAGTTTCATCAGATTCACAACGTAAGGGTAGGCAAAATGGCCCATATGATAATCGCAAACTCATTGAAAGGCATTAGAGCATTTCTTTGAGCCTTGGTTGAACGGCAACGCAAACATTCAATATCTAATAAACAAATAAACTTATCTAATTTAATCGCTTTATTGCGCATAAATGAGCCTATACCATGCCACAACTTCAAACATATTTGATACAGCATTAGGAGTTAACAATGCCAAACACACGTAGTCCAACTGCTGATCTAGTAATAACGGATCTTGCCCATAAAATCGCAGGCATGCTGCAGGAAATAAAATTCGGCTCAATTGAAATAATTGTTCATGAAAACAAGGTCGTACAAATTGAACGCAGAGAAAAACTGCGTTTTGATAATAAAGCAACTACCAGTAAATAAATCCGTTTACGGTGTTCCATAACACAACAATTCAAGACTTCAGTGCATTTCAAATGCCTGACCGGACCACCGGAAGCTTGCGCCAGAATAAGGAATAACCATGAAACACCTACGATATAAAGCCCTCACTGCAGTAATCCAGCTAAGTTTACTGGGTATAGACAACGTTAACGCCGCTGATGTCGACGCATTGGAAAGACGTATTCGAGAACTTGAAAGCCGTCTGGAAAAATTCGAGAAAGCCGCCGCGCTTGCGCCGTCGGCACCTGTCGCCACACCGGTAACATCGGAAGCTAATCCTGAAGTTCAAAAACTGACCCGCAAAGTCAACACGCTGGAACGCAAGCTGGAAGTACAAGACGAAGTCACCTCCGCAAATTTCGTTAAACTGCCAAAATTTGAGGCAGGCACAAATGGCTTCAAAATAAGCTCTCACGATGGCAAAAATGAAGTGCGCATCCGGGGTGCCGTGCAAACTGACGGACGTTTTTTTTCTGAAGACCCCTACCATTTATCAACCGACCGTTTCGAGCTCAAACAGGCGCGCGTCTGGTTAGAAGGCAAGGTTTTTAAAGACATTTACTTCAAAATCATGCCCGATTTTGCTGCCAGCGGTAACATTCTGCCAGATGCCTATCTGGACTACGCCTATCTACCTCAAGCCAGCTTATTGGTCGGCAAATTCAAACCTTCAGTCAGTCTTGAACGCCTCCAAGGTGACTCTGACGGCACATTTCTGGAGCGCGCCTTCCCTACTTACTTAGCACCTAACCGTGATGTCGGCGTGCAACTGCATGGCGCCTTCTCCAAATCCGGATTTACCACGGAAGTCGTCCCTGGCCCGATAGACGCCAAAAACACACTGACTTATCAAGTCGGCGTCATGAATGGTTCGGGTGATGACGGCAGCCCTAATAATGATGCCAAAGCCACCTACGACAGCAAAGAATTTGTTGGTCGTTTATTTGCTCATCCCTTTCAACATACCGGCTACAAATGGCTGAACGGTTTAGGCCTGGGGGTTGCGGGTACCGTAGGTGATCCGAATGCACAAGCACTTAAACCACAAGCCACTGCACTAGGTAGAACCACCTTTCTTGACTACACAAAGACCTATAGCAGTAATGCCGCGCCTGTCAGTAATGGCGATCAATACCGTATCTATCCACAAGCCTACTGGTACGCAGGACCCTTTGGCGTAATGGCAGAATATGTTGCCTCATCCCAAACCTTGCGCGGCAAAGACAAAACCAAAAAAGCCATCAACGTTAGACAAGACAATACCGCCTGGCAAATTCTGGCGTCTTATGTTGTTACCGGCGAAGATAATTCGTTTGGAGCCATCAGGCCCATTCAAAACTTCAGTCCCTTAGATGGGCAATGGGGCGCACTACAGTTTGCAGCCCGCTGGACTGAGCTGGATATCGACAGCGGCACATTCAAACTAATAGATCCTACCAAAGCAGCTTTCCGCGCCACAGCTTGGACCTTTGGCGCGAACTGGTTTCTTAACTCTTACGCCACAATCCGCGCGGATTACGAACAAACCCATTTTGATGGTGGCGCCACGGCTATTAAAGGCGGCGATCGGCCAACCGAGCATGTCTTTGCCACCCGTTTCCAATTATCGTTTTAATGTTGTTTAACCAAAGGAGCTTTAACTTATGAAAATCAAAATGCGCCAGCTAGTTGTCGCGGCATTGATATCGGGATTGGCGGTCACACCATCTGTCCATGCCAAAGACATCAACCTGCTTAACGTATCTTATGACCCAACCCGCGAACTTTACCAAGACTATAACAAAGCCTTCGCAATTTATTGGAAAGCGAAAACCGGTGATACGGTGACCGTCAACCAATCTCATGGTGGCGGTGGCAAGCAGGCGCGTGCGGTTTTAGATGGCCTTGAAGCTGATGTTGTCACTCTGGCCATCGCCTATGACATCGATCAACTGTATCAAAAACGCAAATTGATCCCGGAAAACTGGCAAAGTCTATTAGCCAACAATAGCTCGCCGTACACATCGACTATCGTTTTCGTGGTTCGCAAAGGCAACCCACAACACATTAAAGATTGGAATGATCTAGTCAAACCAGGCATCAGCGTCATTACACCTAACCCGAAAACATCCGGCGGCGCACGTTGGAATTATGTAGCTGCCTGGGCTTATGCGTTAAAACATAATGCCAATAGCGAACAAGCGGCTAAAGATTTCGTTACTCAGCTTTATAAAAATACTGCCGTACTCGATACCGGTGCAAGAGGCTCTACCACTACGTTCGCAGAACGCGAAATTGGCGATGTGTTGATCACTTGGGAAAACGAAGCCTACCTGGTGTTAAAAGAATTTGGCGCCGAAAAATATGAAGTCGTCACCCCCTCTTTTAGCGTACTGACAGAACCGCCAGTCACCGTCGTTGAAAATGTTGCCCGTAAACATGGCACGTTAGACGTAGCAACTGAGTATTTGAAGTATTTGTATAGCAAAGAAGGCCAAGAAATCATTGGTAAAAACTATTACCGCCCTTCCGATCCAGCAGTTGCAGCTCAATTTGAAAAACAATTTCCTAAGTTGGAATTAGTAAAAATTGATCAGCTAGGCGGATGGAATGAAGTTCAGAAGAAACATTTTGCTGATGAAGGCGTGTTTGATCAAATATACGGTCCCGGAAAATAGCTCCAAACATATTGCAAAGGAGTCTGCCGATAGCCTGACAGACTTCTTTACACAGCAAAATCCCGAGTTAGCTGTCGCTGTTGATAGCAAATGACCAAGAGGGAGCTTAAGTTGAAAAACAATCCTGAAATACACTTTTTAAGACTGCTCAAATCCAGTCTTAATCCACCGAAAAGCAGTTGAATTATCTATGAGACAAAGCAATATTATGCCGGGGTTTCGCCAGACTCTTGGTTTTACCCTGTTTTATCTGGCTCTGGTTGTTCTGATTCCACTCAGCACATTGATATTAATGAGCTTCAAGTTAAGCCTGAGCGCTTACTTAGACATTATCACCAATACCCGTGTACTGGCTGCTTTTCGGGTCAGCTTTGGTGCGGCGCTTCTGGCAGCCGCTATTGCCAGTACATTTGGCTTTGTGATTGCCTGGGTATTGGTACGCTATCCATTTTTCGGGAAGAAAATTGTCGACGCCTTAATTGACTTGCCCTTCGCCCTGCCGACAGCCGTCGCAGGTATCGTCATGGCCACCATTTTTCAACCCAGCGGCTTTATCGGCAAACTGCTGATGGACAACCTGGGCATTCAAGTCGCCTATCGTCCCTTAGGGATTGTTGTCGCATTGATCTTTATCAGCATCCCATTTGTGGTGCGTACCGTGGAACCGGTATTAAAAGAATTCGATTCATCCATGGAAGAAGCCGCTTCAAGTTTAGGTGCCACGCGCTTGCAAGTGTTTAACAAAATCATCCTGCCGAACATCTTCCCCTCTGCCCTCACCGGCTTTGCGTTGGCATTTGCTCGGGGCGTTGGCGAGTATGGTTCTGTCATCTTTATCGCCGGCAATCAACCCTATGTCTCAGAAATTGTCCCGCTTTTGATTATCACCAAGCTTGAACAATACGAATATGAGGCCGCCACAGCCATTGCCTTAACCATGTTGCTCGTCTCTTTTCTACTGCTGTTGGTGATTAATCTTTTGAATAGATGGATGCGTCAGCGTTCAGGACAACTTTAAAACACGAGGTTAGATATGAGTACGATTGTGCAACCCGTCAAAGCAAGCAACATCCAACATCCGCAACAAAAAACCATTGAAGATCCCAACTGGGTGAGATGGGGGCTCATTTCCATAGCCTTAAGTTTCATTGTTATTTTTTTA
>JABFRC010000364.1 GCA_013141375.1 Methylococcaceae bacterium
TGGCAACGCTGGGACCGGGTGACACCGTATTGGTGCCTAATCCGGCATATCCTATTCATCCTTATGGTGTCGTGATTGCCGGTGCCGATGTGAGCCATGTACCGCTGATTCCGGGGGTGGATTTTTTCGATGAACTGGAAAAAGCCATTGTTGAATCCTGGCCTAAGCCGAAAATGTTGATTATCAACTTCCCTGGTAATCCTACTGCGCAATGCGTGGAGCTGGATTTTTTTGAAAAAATCATTGCGCTGGCTAAAGAGCACAAAATCTGGGTGGTGCATGACATTGCTTACGTCGATATCGTCTTCGATGGCTATAAAGCGCCATCAATTCTACAAATTGAAGGCGCCAAAGACATTGCTGTCGAATTCTTCTCCATGTCTAAAAGCTACAACATGCCGGGTTGGCGTGTCGGCTATATGTGTGGAAACAAAGAGCTTGTTTCCGCGTTGGCACGTATCAAATCTTATATGGACTACGGCACCTTCGCGCCCATTCAAATTGCTGCAATCGCTGCGTTAGAAGGTCCACAAGAGTGCGTTGCGGAAATTTGCGAAATGTATCGCAAACGACGCGATGTGTTATGTGATGGTCTGACTTCAGCAGGCTGGCCAGTCGAAAAGCCCAAAGCGACTATGTTCGTCTGGGCAAAAATTCCCGAAGCCTATCAAGCGATGGGCTCATTGGAATTTTCCAAAAAACTATTGGCAGAAGCCAAAGTCGCGGTGGCTCCCGGCGTGGGTTTTGGTCAATACGGCGACGACCATGTGCGCTTTGGCTTGATAGAAAATGAACACCGCACACGCCAAGCAGTTCGCGGCATCCGCAATATGTTTAAGAAAGACGGCGTTATATAATGCCAGCTTTACGGAATCAGTACATAGTCCTTCGACAAGCTCAGGACGAACGGGACGATCGGTTCAAGTTAATTCCCTTCGTGGTGAACTCAGGACAGTTAATTCCGTTCGTGGTGAACTCAGGACAGTTAATTCCGTTCGTGGTGAACTCAGGACAGTTAATTCCGTTCGTGGTGAGCTTGTCGAACCATGAATGAAATTAACTTTCTCAGCGATTTTTACAAAAATAACAAGTTATTCAGGAGTTTGATTTGAAACCGGTAAAAGTGGGAATTTTGGGATTGGGTACCGTCGGTGGCGGTACCGTCAATGTATTAAAACGCAATGCGGCGGAAATCGCGCGCAGGGCAGGGCGTGACATTATTATCACTAGAGCATCAGCCAAGGATTTGAATAAAGCCCGGATTTGCGACACCCAAGGCATTATCCTGACAACTGATCCGCTGGATATTATCAACGATCCGGAAATCGACATTGTTTTGGAATTAATCGGCGGTGCCGGTCCGATCAAAGACCTGGTATTAAAAGCCATCGAAAACGGCAAGCATGTTGTCACCGCCAACAAATCGCTGCTGGCCTTGCACGGCAATGAAGTGTTTGCCAAAGCCAGCGAAAAAGGCGTGATTGTCGCTTTTGAAGCCGCTGTGGCTGGCGGCGTGCCTATCATCAAAGCTATACGCGAAGGCTTAAGCGGCAATCAAATTCAATGGCTGGCCGGTATTATCAATGGCACAGGCAATTTTATTTTGACTGAAATGCGCGACAAAGGTCGTAACTTTCAGGATGTATTGGCCGAAGCCCAAGCCTTAGGTTATGCCGAAGCCGATCCGACCTTTGATGTCGAAGGCATCGATGCCGGTCATAAACTCACCATCCTGGCGTCCATTGCTTTTGGTATTCCGTTGCAATTCGACAAAGTCTACACCGAAGGCATTACCCAAATTACCCGTGACGATGTTGAATACGCCGAACAACTGGGCTATCGCATCAAGCATTTAGGGATCGCCAGAAAAACCGCCGAAGGTATTGAACTACGGGTTCACCCCACATTGATTCCGGCACGCAGACTGATTGCCAATGTCGATGGTGTGATGAATGCGGTACTGGTTAAAGGCGATGCTGTCGGCCCAACGCTTTATTACGGCGCCGGCGCCGGTGCCGAACCGACGGCCTCAGCGGTAGTTGCCGATGTGATTGATGTGGTTAGAGCCTTGACCACCGACCCGGAAAACCGCGTGCCGCATCTGGCGTTTCAAGCCGATGCTTTGGCTGACATTCCGGTATTGTCGCCTGACAGCTTCAAAACCGCTTATTATCTGCGCTTGACTGCCGAAGACAAACCCGGCGTATTGGCTGATGTCACCAAAATATTGGCTGACCACCACATCAGCATTGAAGCCATCATACAAAAAGAACCTCAGCTCAATAAAACAGCAGTGCCTATCATCCTGCTGACACAAATCACCCTGGAAAAAGAAATGAACGCTGCGATTGCTAAAATCGAAGCCTTAAACACCGTCACCGGTAAAATTAACCGCATTCGTCTGGAAACTTTGGGATAACACCATGCCACAACATACTCGCTACACCGGTTTAATCGAACACTACAGAAGTCGCCTGCCTGTCAGCCCGACTACCCGCATCATCAGCTTAGGCGAAGGCAATACGCCGCTGATTCAACTGGAAAACATTCCCCGTTTGATCGGCAAAGACGTGAAGATTTACGTCAAATTTGAAGGCTTAAATCCTACCGGGTCTTTTAAAGATCGCGGCATGACCATGGCCGTGACTAAAGCCGTCGAGCAGGGCAGTCAAGCCATTATCTGCGCCTCGACAGGTAACACCTCGGCGGCTGCAGCGGCTTATGCGGTTCGCGCAGGCATTAAAGCCTTCGTGTTGATTCCAGAAGGCAAAATTGCCCTGGGAAAATTAGCGCAAACCTTGATGTACGATGCCAAAATCATCCAAATCAACGGCAACTTTGATAGAGGCATGGCGTTGGTTAAAGAAGTCGCCGACCTTGCCCCGGTTACCATCGTAAACTCCATCAACCCGTTCCGAATCGAAGGCCAAAAAACAGCGGCATTCGAAATCATTGATGAACTGGGCTTTGCACCTGACTACCACTGCTTGCCGGTCGGAAACGCGGGCAATATCACTGCCTATTGGAAAGGCTACAAAGAATATTCCACTTATGCGCCCGGCCTGCCTGCAGTTGTCCGTGGACGCCCAATTATGTGCGGTTATCAAGCAGCCGGTGCTGCGCCTTTTGTTGAAGGTGCTATGGTCGACAATCCTGAAACCGTCGCCACCGCCATCCGCATCGGCCATCCGCAATCCTGGGATTTGGCTTGGAATGTGCAAAAAGAATCCGGCGGCTGGTTTGATAAATTCACCGACGAACAAATCCTGGCCGCACAAAAAATGCTTTCTCAACATGAAGGCGTATTCTGTGAGCCTGCCTCGGCCACGTCACTTGCCGGGGCCTTACACGACATCAGCACCGGCAAAATCCCCGAAGGCAGCACCATCGTCTGCACCCTGACCGGCAACGGCATTAAAGATCCCGACATCGCCATGCAACAATGCGCCGATGCCAAGCCGGTGACTATTGACGCTAGTCTGGATGCGGTTAAGCGGGCGATTTTGGATAATATGTAATTGTTGTAGTTGTAGGGTACGCATTGCGTACCATTTCGAATAACCGGGGTAACTCTTGAGATTTGGAATTGGTATGCGGTGTATAGCCTACCCTGACTGGATAATTTTTGGGATTCGTTTTTCACGATGCATATCCAATAAGCTTGCTGAAAGGCACTAAATGAAAAAGTATGTTGCTATCCTTATATTTTTGCCAAATATTGTATTTGCCGGTTCAACTCTGCCATTGACGATGGCACGAGATAAAGGTTTTATTGGTTGTGATGAAGCAATTACAAAGGCATTCGAAAATACTAGTGGCGAAGTAAATGTCAATGTCAGCAGGTTTCCAGAAACAAAAAATGATTCGATCAAACTGACAGCTACTTCTGGAAAGCCGGGTGATAGTATTTATATCGAAGCTGAGTTTCGTAAGTATGGCGCTAAATGCTATTCGACTCAGACAGTTATTATTACATCGGAAAAAAACTGCATTGCTTACAAAGAGGAGCTTCCCGCTTTTAAGTTCTCGGCTCAAAGCAGCGACTTTACTTGGATGGAAAATCAAGGAGGTGTTGATGTGATCCTTAAAAGTGTTGGCACAGGATGTATGGCAATTGGTCAGATAGACCAAGTTCGATAAAGGCGTAACACGTAGATGGGTACTACTACATTGAACTTTGCGGAACCCCTGATTTAGCTAGGGGCTTCGATGCGCCATTATTAATGGAATGAAAGTGCCTTGCTAAGTAATTTACTGAGAATAATTGGCGGGCCAGATCGCACATAGGCTGTTGATGTTGTTAAATAATATGGTGTCTGTTACGTTAATGAGATTAATGCAGTCTCTACTTCAGGCGTCAATGCTGCTCCTGTCAATGATCTTTTATTTCCCCTTCGCTTAGGCTCACGATTAATTTTCAGGTGACCTAACCCTTTAAACAATCTATGCACTCATTAATATCCACTAAATTTCAAAAGGCTATCCTTAATATCTTTATTTTCCTTGTTGCCTCTCATTTGCTAGCGTGTGCGCCTATCAGGTTATACGCTCAAAATCCATTTAATCCAGCGGCTAACCCTACCTCGTCAGATCCTCATGACCAAACCGGTAAGATTTCTGATTCGACAGCATTCAAGGCAGGTAAAGTAGCTATTGCGTCATCAACTCAGTCAATATCGGGTGCCTTACCAAGCGGTGCTGGGGTTGGTGTTGCAGTAGCAGGTTTGCTGTTAAGTTCTGGATCCTCAAGGCCGCTCAATTATGCTGATAACTCCAATTATTTGACTATTGGCATGCCAATATCAGAGGCAACTGATGAAGATGATGCGCAGATAAAAATGGGAGCCTTGGTTGAGTATGCGATTATTAAAGCTCTTGGCCATGACTATCAAAGCAAAATCATCGAATATGACGATCACTATGCTTTCGGTCGAACCTACAGGCCTCGGTGGATTTTGGTTAATGGCCCATTATGTGAAAATTGGTCTTGCCAAGCATTAGGACCAACTCGATAAGCCGCAATTCATAGGGTGCAATAGGCTTTGCCGTATTGCACCATAACAAGATCAAGATCACAGGATCGAGCATTAAACCGGTTCATCGGACGTAAATATACCCACTTCTCGATGGCGATAAGAAAAATCAATAAATATTCGGTGCAATACGGCAAAGCCTATTGCACCCTATGTCATTTAGGTAGCGTATTGCGCTATGCATCAAGCTTAAAAAAGCTCTATATTTATGACGGTTTTTGTCTTCAAGGAACATTCGGATGTCCAATTACCGCCGCTACCGTGTTCCGGGTGGCACTTATTTTTTTACCGTCAATTTGCTGGAAAGGCATTCAAATGACCTCTTGATCCGGCACATTGAGGTACTTCGGCAATCGGTTAAGGAAACCCGTAAACGCTGGCCTTTCCATATTGATGCGTGGGTGGTGTTACCCGAACACTTGCACTGTGTTTGGACATTGCCCGAAGGTGATATTGATAACAGCAACCGCTGGCGGGTCATCAAACAAACGTTTTCTAAGGCTTTGCCCCTTACCGAAAAACGGTCTTCCATTCGTGTTAAACGCGGTGAACGCGGCATTTGGCAACGCCGGTTTTGGGAGCATATGATTGTTGATGATGCAGATTATGTCGCCCATATTGATTATTGCCACATCAATCCGCTAAAACATGGTCTGGTTAAACAGGTGGCCGATTGGCCTTATTCGACATTCCATCGCGATGTTGAACGGGGAATTTACCCGCTTCATTGGACATCAACATTACCATTGCTTGATGGTAACGGGGAAAGGCGGTAAATTTTATTGGTGTATGCGACTAGGTCGGGTAACGCGTAAGATGGGTTGTAGCCCGGTAGGGTGGGCAGGCTTTTTTTGCCCACCATTCACAACAAACGTATCGTATAACACGGTGGGCAGAAAAGCGTTGCCCACCCTACATCACTCTGCCTATTGCTCCCTATATCTTTTAAATTTTGAGGAAAAAAATTGAAGTCCTTATTAAAGTTATGTGTCCATATATTTACTTGGCTGCTAATTGGATGCCCAAATGTTACACGACTGGATATAGATCAATTCAACTCCATCCAACGCGGTCAGATTAGTCCAACTGATGTGCCAGCTTTTGTTGATTGTGTTATGGATGGTTTTAGCCGCCTAAATCTTGCCTTAACAACAGCTTCTTCAAAGCAAACTAAACGAACTGATGGATATAGAGTAGAAACCTATTCTAATAATAGGCTTATCGTGAGTGCTGATGTTTTGAATAGTGGTAATGTTGAGTTGTTCGAGCAAAAGGCTGCGCATGGTTTGTTTGATGTATGGTCTACTAATGGAGAACTTACAACTTTTGATAGATGTTTAAAAAAATATCAACACGATAAGTCGTAATTCATAAACCGATAAACGCTTAAGCGAGTAGCCATAATGGTATGGACTCCTCTCCTTCCCAACGGCATCGTGGTGTGCCAAAGCGAGTAGCCTGGATGGAGCTTGCGGAATCCAGGGTTTCGTGGCTTCGATGCCCCGTATTACGCGGTGCTTCATACGGGCTAGCCCGGTAGGGTGGGCAGGCTTTTTTTGCCCACCATTCACAACAAACGTATCGTATAACACGGTGGGCAGAAAAGCGTTGCCCACCCTACATCACTAATTGATTTATAGGGTAAGAATATATGTCACTAGCTAACAGTGACATAGCCAGAAGAAATCTCATATCCACCGATACGAGAAGTTATACAATTAACTTTCTACGATGCGAATCGTTCTTCGGTGCGTGCTATGCGTACTGGGTTGATGCGAATGACTGAAACGACGGCATCAGCTCTAAGCGAGCGATTAAACGCATTGAATTTCCAATACTTTTCTTGAGAATCCCTATGGCTAGTTCCAGAATTCCGGGGCCGTTAAATCATTGCAATATATGGATGCCTGCATATACACCGGGGCCTATGGGCTATAACGATCAGGGAGATCCGAATATTTGTACGTTGCTGGGTGACACTCCCGGCCCTCTTGGTATGATGGATTATGCCGATCCTTCACTGCCCCGATTCGGGGAAACTGTCAATTTACAGATTGGCAGAACAGCGGGTGGGATTAATTTGTCGCTGGGAGCGGGTGGTCAGGTTCCTGAGGTCAGCGGCAACGCGTCGGGGAATATCACCCTAAAACAGTTGAAAGCTATTTTCTCGAAAGCCAGTGATGACTATCTGCAGAAGGTTGCTAACGATTTGAACACCGATTTGGCCAAATATGGCCTGGATAGTCCATTGCGTCGAGCGCATTTCTTTGCTCAAGTCAGGCAGGAAGGCGGGGCCAGTCTCCAAGCCACTGTCGAGAGTATGCAATACAATCCCGGTGGCCTTAAAGGCAACTTCAAATATTACCGTGATCATCCGGACGAGGCCGAAACCGATGGCTACGTGAGAGATGCTAAAACCCACAAAATCACTCGGACTGCTCAGCAGCCCATCATCGCGAATAAAGCCTATGCAAATCGTAACGGTAACGGTGCACCGGCTAGCGGTGATGGCTGGAACTACCGGGGGCGCGGTTTGATACAGGTGACTGGGCGCGCCAATTATGCGGATATTTCCAGTCAGTACGGTAAGCTTTATAGCGGCAGTAACGTGGATTTTGTGGCAACGCCGGATTTGATGGCAGAATTCCCCTACAGCATACGCTCTGCAGTGTGTTTTTGGATCATTCATGGCCTCCATAAATTGGCCGATAAGGGCAGCCTGGACGCCGATGTCGATCGAATTACCGCAGTCATTAATAAACTCACAGACAGTTACGGCGAGCGCCGTGGCAATTTCAAGGTAGCCTACAATGCATTCAAATAATCTAATTACCGGTATGGTGCTGCTCGCCGTATTTTCCATTTTCTCCAATGCTTACGGCCAAACCGATAATCCGGCGCAGAGTCATTGTCTTGCCGAAGAGCGTGTCCAGTTCTTCTGCCATATCAAT
>JABFRC010000131.1 GCA_013141375.1 Methylococcaceae bacterium
AATTGGAATATAAAGGCCAGAAAACAATAACAAAGGCGCGATAAATAAAAAATAAATTCCATTCCATGATATAAATAAAAGAATAACTCCTTTTATTAACCCGATGGCGATTGTATTCATCAAATAAATACTATACGTGTACTTCCCATATATATCCCATATGTTCAATATTGAAAAAATTCTTTTTCTCATTAACCCATGTAATGCCGGTAAAGAAATGGTGCCAATAATTAATTTTGATATAGAATCTGACGAATATTGAATAATGAAAAATGAAAGCAAAAAGATAATAAAAATTGGCAAAAAATATTTATCGATAAAATTTATGTAGTTTTTGTGATAACGAATTACTGATATCCCCAATGAAAAAAATAAGAAGTATTCAAATAATCTGTCCAACATAAAAATTGGTGGCATATGGATAAAATGTAAAGCCACGCCAATTAACACCAAGTATATTGCCTTAAACCTAAGCATCAACAATATTGGAAAAACGACATACATCTCCATTAAAACATAGATAAACCAAAGAGAACCTGCCGCGCTTTGTGAAGGTATCAATAATAACTTATAGGCATCCTCAGATAATTCAGGATGAAGATTATCAACATGCATATATCGCGAAAAGAATATTTTTCCAAAAAAAATAATAAAACCAAATAAAAAATACCCGACGATCAATTTATTTGTTTTTTTAAAAACATAAATTAAATACTTCTTTACATTTTTTGGATTTGAATAAGTATAAGCAAACACAATTCCTGAAAGATACATGAAAAAAGGCATATGAAACTTGTATATCAACTTTTTGAGTATTGCATACCAATCGTTATCCAATGGCATGTCTGTAGCTACAATATGCCCTACAACAACAAGAAAAATAGCTAAGCCCTTCGCTCTGTCTATGTCAATAAGTCGTTCTCTTGTTAAATGTTTATTCATTAAAAACTCTGACAAATAAAAATTATAATTTCATTAATCCAGGTGGCTAGAAAAATATAAAATACAGTAAATAGGCATATTTACATTTAGAAATATTTAATTGTTTCTAAGATATAAAAAGCCATTGTTCATCTTTTCAACTGTCACAATGAACGGTAACATAACATTTAGGCAGTACATGCGACATGTTTAGTGTGGTGTCAGATTCCACTTCTTCTATATCATGGTTAAGAAGACTCTATTTCTCATTTTGAGTTTTGAGTTTTGAGTTTTGCATTGACTGCATTCAATATTTCTTTATAGATTGATCTCAAATTGTCTGCCGCCGATGAAGCTAGAAAATGTGTCTGAGCATATTCAAAATTATAACGAGCAATATTGATCAACCGCCCACGGTTATCAATCAAGGTTGCTATAGAGTCGGAGATCTTTTGAGGGTCAGTTGTTTCTAATAACACCCCCATCCTTTCATTCTCAAAGAAATCTGCAATACCACCCACAGGACAAGTAACTATTGCCATACCAAATGCCATGGCCTCCAACACCGAATTTGGCATTCCTTCTCCATACTGAGTTGGAAAACAATAAACTTGATGAGTTCTCAAAATCTCAATTTTTGCCTGTCCACGAACATAACCGACAATTGATACTCTTTTTCCGAGCAATTCTGAATTTTCGACTTGATTTCTAACTTCAGACATCACAGGTCCATCACCAGCTATTGTAAGTGATATATCGATCCCTTTTTCCAGCAAAATTCTAACGGCCTCAAGAAGCTCTAAAACGCCTTTTTTCTTTTCTAGTCTCGCTAAATAAAGCAAACGAATGATATCAGTAGTGGGTATTTCTGATAATTTTCGGTCAATCGAAAATCCTTCAAGCAATTCATTAGCTACTGCTGTATTAGCAAGATAGATGGGGACATCTATCCCCCACTTGCTCAAGCGATCGGAAAAAGCATTAGCCAATACAATAAATGCATCGGCTTTTTTGTAGGTGGATTTAAAAAACCAATTCAGATGCCCAGAAACCACTGTTTCAAATGGCAATTGCCAGCCACGAAAAAAAACAACGACAGGCTTACTCCGCTGCTTTGCAAGAAAGATAAAAACACCATCCCTCAGAAAACTCTTAAGATCCAGTGATGGATTTAAATGAATGATATCCGGTTTAAATCGCGTGATAGTTTGCCAGAAACGAAGCTGGTCAAAGACTATATGTAGACCCCGTATTTGACTATGAGTGCTGCCAATCGCCAAGTAATGGGTAACAACTGTCTCATTTGAAAGCTTTGGAAATACTGCGTTGTAATAATTAGCCACTCCACCAGGGTCCTGACGATCCGGCCCAACCACTAGAACTTTCATCGTTTATTTTTTCCCCATGAAATAAACGCTTGGGTAGGCTATTTTTGACAAGCGGGCTGTTTCAAGAAAAGCCAGAATTTTACTATATCGGCCATAGATTTCATGGAAGTAGATATTGGTAACGCATTTTGTTTCTGAAAAAACCCCTTGTAACATTGAACACAACTCGTTTTCAGAAAAACCGGCATGTGCACCAAACTCGTTTCTAAATTTTCCCTGTAATCTGGCTTTAAGATCAATAAGGTTCCACTTAATTTTTTCCCCAATAGTGGCGTCTTTACTTCCCAAGTAACCAAGTAAACGGTGACGGTTTGGGGTACCTATCCAGTAACTACCGTCACTGGTTAACACCCTTTTTATTTCCTGAAGCGCAAGCGCCGGGTCATTCATGTGTTCAAGCGAATGATAGCTATAGACAAAATCAAACGACGCATCTTCAAACACAAGGGCCGTAGCATCGCCAATTTGCAGATTAGCCTTATCGGCTGCTTGTGGATGAAAATTATCGGCAATATCGATTCCCGTTACATCTGCACCCAGACATTCAGCCAATATGGCTGCCTCTACTCCAGTGCCACAACCTACAACGAGCAAATCCTTAACATTTCGGTTAATTTCTCTTTTGATTAGTCGGGCAACAGCCTCGGTTTTGTTATCTCTTAGCGCTCGCACTCATTTATCTCCGTAGATCCCGCAAATACGTTTATTGCCAAAATAAGCAGGTGGTTATTTATCTCATCAGCGACAATTTCTTAAAAAGAAGTATTTCGCCATTTTTAAAATCAAATTAGGATTTGGTCAGTAATAACTTCCCGAAACCTCTACTTATCGTCCACACGCTCCGCGTGGTGACATAGCTTGAACCGCTCTGTGGTTCGGAAAGCAGGAGTGTCCCTTTCAGGGTTCCCACGCTGAGTGGGGGCACACTGAGTGGAAGGTATATTTAACGAATTCCATACTTAATTTTCCGAATTGATCAGTAAAAGTACCATCCACAAAAAATTACCGAAGTCGCGTTTCCCTTCTCCATTTAACTGTGCAAATGTACTGAGTGCTTCTCGATTTAGGTTGAACTTGCCAAAATTATCCTTGTCGGCAAACTGTGAGATCGATTCTTTGTTTATCCACGATCTAAGTGGAGGAATAAAGCCTCGTTTGGGAGCGGTAAGCAGTTCTTTAGGTAAAATCTTCCCGACGGTATTTCTTAACAAATGTTTCCTTTCAAATCCCGGCATTTTGATATCTTTGGACACACCCGCCATCATTTCCACCAGACGGTGATCAAGAAACGGCGCACGGCATTCAATTGAATAGGCCATACTCACTCGATCGACCTTGGTTAGCATTCTCTCTGGCAGGGATATTTTATGCTGAAAATACATTAATTTATAAAATGGGTCATTAAAATTACAGGCCCCGAGCACCTCATCGAGATAGTCTTCAATCGGCCTGGCAATGCCTTTGCCCTCCATAATTTCATCCAGATAACACAAATCAATCCATGCGGATTTGGTAAGCAATCTATCTCTGAAAGAGGTATCAGTGGCTTTTAAAACGCCGAGTATACGTTGCAATTGATACATCGGTGTTCCACGAGCAACGGAAGCCAGTTTTGCTACCCCGCTTTCAATTACCCGTCTTACAACAGCAGGTACATTCTGATAATACTGACCAAACTTTTCAGCCTGGTAGGATGGATAGCCTGAAAGCACTTCGTCTCCACCGTCCCCTGTCAGTACCATCTTGACGTGCTGGGCAGCAAACGCACATACCTGAGCAGAAGGTATGGCTGAAGAATCCCCAAACGGTTCGTCATAAATCCACAATGTCCGCGTCAGCGCATCATCGAATGAGGGTACTCCTACTATTTTTTCATGATGAACCGTTCCAAATTTTTTGGATACTGCACGGGCTAATTCTCGCTCATCAAAAGCCTTGTCTTCAAAACCGATAGTGAAGGTATTAATGTCACTCGAATACTCACCCATTAGAGCAACAATACTGGCAGAATCGAGGCCACCACTTAAAAACGCGCCGAACGGCACGTCACTGCGCATGCGTAATCGAATCGAATCTTTAATCAAATATTCGAACTCTTCGTGAATAGCAACACTATCAGTCCGCATTTCAGACTCCGAGAACTGAGGAAAATCCCAGTGGCTGCGCTGAACTATCCCTTTGTCGGTCACAACAAGATAGCGCCCGGCCTCCAGCTTGCGAATACCTTTAAAGAATGAATAAGGCGCGGGTACATACCCCAGAACGAGATAAATCTCCAGCTGTTCCATGTCCAATTGGCGCGGATAACCGTAGGCAAAAAACGCTTTAGCTTCAGATGCAAAAAGAAAGGTATCGCCGTCCTGAGCATACAACAATGGTTTTTCGCCCAAACGGTCACGAGAGAGTAACAATTTTCTATTCGTCGCATCCCATATAGCAAAAGCCCACATACCATTAAAGCGATGTTGGCAATCTTCGCCCCATGCCTCGTAGGCACGCAGCACGACTTCGGTATCAGAGTCCGTATAAAACAGATAACCGAGCCCTAATAATTCTGTTCGCAGCTCTTTGTAGTTATATATCTCCCCGTTAAATGAAACGACAACACTCTCTGACTCGTTTTTCATTGGTTGCTGACCCAAATTCGGATCAATAATCGAGAGTCGACGATGCCCTAATCCAACTGGGCCATTGATATATAGGCCGAAACCATCTGGTCCTCTATGAACAAGAGATTGAACCATTTGATCCAAACGATCTGTTTCTACTGGGGCGCCAGACCACCGGCAAATTCCTGCAATTCCACACATACCAGAATTTCTTTAACCTACTTGTTTATATAAATTGTATCGACAAACACACTGAATCACAGAATGCTTATAAGAGTATCTCTAAAAAATTACATTGCAGCTGATCGTTTTGGAAAACTATTGAAGTTTTCAATTTAGTAATCATGTATGGCCCAAATTTCTGAGGGCTGACTCGTTTTACACACTAGGGTACCTTTTAAAATTGCACTTCGACAAGCTCAGTGCGAACGTTTATCTTATTAAATCAATTACATATCCGTTCGTTCTGAGCATGTCGAAGCATGAACGGATAATTTTTAGAGGTTCCCACTAGTCTAACCTTCGAACAGGCTATTTAGTGGTAGCTTTTACTCTAGCATGTGGAATGTTTGGGCTAATAGGGTCCACCGTTATTTCGCGCCGACTGGGTGATAACACCAGATCCATATCCTCCCTAGGTACAGCACCCAACAACACTTCATCGCCTAAAACCAATGCACCGACATAACAAAAACGATCCCGAAAGCCTACTTTAATTGGCCCCACATAAGGTACGTTCATTGAACGACCCTCTGCCACAGTCACTTCCCGCGTTGACTCCATTTCAAGATCAAGCTGAATGGCAATATGCTCAGGTATGCAAAGCATTAAGGCGCCAGTATCAGCTAAAGCTTGTGTAGCAAAAGGCGTCAAATTCTGGTTACGAGGATTGCTGAGTTTAATTTCCGCAAAAACATGTCCCATTTTTATTACCACTTTACTAAGGAATGCGGATCAGCAATCGTTTATGGTCTTCATTTGGGAACGGCCATTTCGAAGAATGATTAAAAACATAGGGGCCAATCTCTTCGTAAGGTAAACCTGATTCCATTGTGCTAACGGTAGGCCCTCTATAATCAACCACCTGTTTACCATCAAGGTAAACCTTAGCATACCCTGTCATGTCTTTTGAGACATGTTCCACTAGGCGAAATTCATAGAGATGGTCAATTACTAACGGAAATCTCTCATTAACAACAGCGATAACACTCCCAATTGAATCTGGTTCTTTGCCATTGGGGTTATCAATCGATATTGTGAACTGTACTTTATTGTATTCGATATATAGCGCCCAGGGCCCAGCCTTCAAATTGACACTATGCCCACCGGCAATCAATACTGGATGTAGACTCATTTTCCAGTCATCAGGCACAAGAAAATGAAATCTTACATCCTTAGTGCTTCCTAGGGGGTCTCGATACGCTGGCATAAGTTGAGCGCGCTTTGCTAATCTTCCTCCCCTTCCATCCCCCCACTGTGGCTGTTGGGGGTCATTTGCACGCACCAACAATTGTTGATATGCCTCCCCTTTATAGACCACCCAAGTAATCGAATCAGGTAGTGGGGCATGGACATCGAACATAGTCGCCGCCAAAGAAACACTGGAATAAAGAGCCAGCATAACCATGTATATATGCACTCTAAACACCAACATAAGTTCTTTCCATTTCAGTGATTGAAAAAAGACATCCGTAAACTGTAGCGGCCCAATAACATATAAAGCACAGGTACCGATTACATCGGTTTTCGGGACCACATTAATTGAGAATGTCCCGATAACATCCGCCAGGAACCAACTTTAATCGAAAACCAATAAGAGGCCCGCCGGAAACCGCACACCGGCCCCCGGTCTGATTATACGAATGGATTGAACACAGGCACTTGAAAGTGTTTAAAATCCCGGACATTTCGGGTGACGACGGTAAGCTTGTGCACGATCGCACTGGCCGCGATCATGGCATCTTCATAGAGCGCGTCCGACTGACGGTGCATTAGTTTCGCCCATAGCCGAAAGGTCACAGCGTCCATGGGCAATATATTATAGGTAGCTCCTACCTGATCGGCCCATACCTCTATATCCGCAGCCTTGGCGGGGTCTTGCTCGCGTGTGATTTCAATGCCTGCTTGGATTTCACCGAGTGTCACAGCAGAAAGGTACAGTTCAGCATCGGTTACATCTTCGATCCACGCCACTACCGCCCCATGTGGACGAATCTTGCGCAACTCTGAAACAACATTGGTATCAAGAAGGAACATGACGGCCTTACAGCTCAATGGAATTTCGTCGCTTTGCTCGTCCGCGCTGAGGCAAATCGAAGTCGGCGCGACCCACGTCGGACATTAGTAAGTCCTTGAGTGTGGGGCGTGCGGAATGATTCAGACGCTTCCATTCTGCAATAGGCACGAGCACAGCGGTTTCTGTCCCGCGACGGGTCACTACCTGCGGCCCTTCGTGTACACAGGCATCCAGTAATTCACTGAAACGGGCTTTAGCGTCTTGTACCGGCCAAATTTTCATATTAACCCCCTTTTGACTAGGCTAATAACTAGTCTATCGTCATTTTTTCTGCACCGCAAGCAGTTCGAAAAACGGTCGTTTACAGCAAGTTATACCAATCCCAATAAGTTTTTATTTTGAAACCCTCATCCTAACCTTCTTCCGTTGGATGCCTACATGGATGTAGGTAGTAGGGCAATGCAGGAGCAATTGCCGAGATCCAGAAGCCAAGGCTGGTTAGCTTAAATCCTCCATGGAGCCTGGATTCCGGCAGTCCATGCCGGAATGACGATCCTGAATAATGTAATCATTTAATTGAACTAACGCCAATCCCAATAGTTATTAGGGGACCCCTAAAAATTATCCGTTTATGCCCACTTCGGCTGCGCTCAGGACAGGCTTCGACAAGCTCAGCACGAACGGATAAACCACTGATTTATATAAAATACCGTTCGCACTGAGTTAATCGAAGTGCAATTTTCAGAGATTCCCTAAGGAAG
>JABFRC010000120.1 GCA_013141375.1 Methylococcaceae bacterium
AAGATATCGCTCTCTGCAGCAAATTGCTTAAGCTAACGCCACCAGTTTGCCTGAAAGCCAAGGTCCGCAGCTCGGGGCGACGCTGGGAAGCATTCGGTATCTATAAAACGATATTACTTATGTGGAATCTGCGCCTACGCTACTGGCTTGGCACAGATCCACGACACTTGTCTGCTTTATATCGGGTAGGTAAATTTTGGCTCCATTAATTCGTCTTGGCATATCGCTGGGCATCTTTTGCTTGATGATTACCTGGGAAGCCTTAAGCCCCAGAAGAGCTCAACACCTAAGCCGCAAACAACGCTGGCCGGTCAATTTGGGTTTGGCTGCCATCAATATGATCATCATGCGCCTGAGCGTTGGCAGCTTGGCTTATTTGAGTGCGATTGACGCCAGCGAACGCGGTATCGGCCTGATGAACTGGCTGGCAGCACCAGACTGGCTAAGTATTGGCGTCACTTTATTAATCCTCGATTTTGCGATTTATTGCCAGCACATTCTGTCCCACAAATGGCCCTTACTCTGGCGTTTGCACCAAGTGCATCATACCGATCTGGAATTTGATGCCACCACGGCGGTACGCTTTCATCCGCTGGAAATTTTGTTGTCCATGTTTTACAAAGTGGCTTGGATCTATTTACTGGGCGCCAATCCGTGGGCCGTAATCGCTTTTGAAATTATTTTAAATGGTGCCGCGACCTTTAATCACAGCAATGTTTATATAGCGCCTTGGCTGGATAAAAAGCTGCGCTGGCTAATCATCACGCCAGACATGCACCGCATACATCACTCACCGATTCCGTATGAAACCGACAGCAATTATGGCTTTTCCATTTCCTGCTGGGACCGATTATGTCGCACTTATGTTGCCGAGCCTCGGCAAAATCAAACCACTATGGCGATTGGCTTATCGGGCTTTCGGAAGAATTCGGAACTTGGCTTTTTAAGTTTGTTGCGGCTACCTTTTAACCTGAGAAAAAGGGAGGAATGATATGCTATTGGTTGAGTTTTTACCCGATGCGCATTTAGCCAATCGATTCGTAGTTCGACCACTCTACCTAATGCTTATCCCATGAAAGTCGATTCACTCACCGCATCGCAATGCTTTGCCATCGCCAATGAGATCACCAAGTGCCCGGATTACCAGGCTTTAACGCACCAATTTATCGAAATTCTTGAAAATTTTTGCTGGGTCGATTCCGCTAGTGCCTTTGAAATTTTCAGTCACCGCAAACAGCGCAACGCAGAAATCGACAGCGATAAAGTCTTAGTACGTAAATTCCCGTTGGACTTTGCAACCGATGAAAACAGGGATGATTGCCCTCTTCTCAGCAGCCACCCAATTCCAAAACACATCGAGTTGCATCCTGATCCTGATAACGAAGATTGCAGCATTGCGATTCTCCCCATCACTTCTGAACTGGGCCCAGGCCGCGCGTTGTTAGTGCATGGTACTTTCAAACAAGACGAACTGGAATTACTTGAACAACTACTGGCGCTTTATCGTAACCAAGTATTGCTCCATGACAGAAAAGAACGCGATGTGTTAACACGCTTGCCGAACCGGCAATCATTTGAGGCGCGATTAACCGAGGTCTGTGAGTTTTACCAAAAACAGCTTGCTGTGGATCAACAGGACGAAAGAACCTCATGGATTGCCATCCTGGATATCGATCACTTTAAAGCCGTCAACGATAACTTCGGGCATTTATACGGTGATGAAGTGTTATTGCATTTCAGTCAATTAATGGAACAAAAATTCCGCCATATTGATTTTATTTTTCGTTTTGGCGGCGAAGAGTTTGTAGTCATCGTCAACCGGGTTACAAAGAAAGAAGCGGAGCTGATACTCAACCGCTTTCGACTTGATGTTGAACGTTATGCCTTTCCCCTGGTTGGCAAAATCACCGTCAGCACCGGCGCCACCTGCATTCAACGTGGCCGTCTGCCATCCACTTTGCTCGATAGTGCCGATAAAGCGCTTTATTACGCAAAAGAACATGGACGCAATCGGGTCGTTTTGTTTGAAAACATAGAAAACGCCCAAAGTGCCGGCGACGCCAATGACGACGTCGAGTTGTTCTAATATCATGAAATACCAACATCCCGATGCGGTGTTAATGATCTTTTGCAAAGCGCCCATTCCCAACCAGGTTAAAACCCGACTCATTCCGGCCTTAAGTCCCGAACTGGCGTGCCAGCTTCACCGACAACTCAGCCTGAACGCCATCCGATTGACCACAGATAGCCCACTCTGCCCTGTGCAGCTATGGTGTTCGCCTTCAATAGATCATGATTTTTTTTACATGGCCGCCAACACTTATCCGGTGACGCTTTGGCAGCAACATGGCAATGATCTGGGTAAACGCATGCATGCTGCGTTTTGTTCCGCGCTAAAAACTTACTCACACGCGCTATTGATCGGTTGCGATTGCCCTTCATTAACGCACGGTGATTTGGCAGAAGCCCTTAATACCTTGAAACTAGGCAGCGACATCGTTCTGGGACCGGCAGAAGATGGCGGCTATGTTTTGGTGGGACTCAATCAAACTCAAGCGCAAGTGTTTGCCGATATTGATTGGGGCACGAGCAATGTATTGAAGCAAACGCGTATGAAAATTCAATCACTCGGACTTAATCTACATGAATTGGCAACGCAATGGGATGTCGATACCCCGGAAGATTTGGCAAGATATAACGCGTTAAACAAATGTTATTAACCGGATAACAACGCATGTTAAATACAAAATCAATACCTGCAAAACTGACCATCGCAGCAAAAGCCCATCTAACTATTCCGGAAATCCCGGTTTTCGCAAATGCCATCTTCCCAAGCTTGCATGAAGTCATTGCCCAATTAGAGCTGGAGATCATTAGCCCGCCTGAATTTATTTACTTTGGCATCGATGGTGATCCCAGCACGCTCTTTGACTTGCTCATCACCTTGCCGATCAAAGAAAAAAAGGCCGCACCGGCACATTTTGACTATTACCAATCTGAAGCTTTTAAATGCGCGACGGTTGAATATGTAGGCAGCATGCCAGGCATTAAACAAGCTTGGAGCGCTCTTTATCAAGCCGTTGCTGCTGCAGGTTTGACACCAAGCAATCAATGCCGAGAGATCTGTAACAAGTGGGTGGGTTTTGACAGTGTGGAGAATGTGATTGAGTTGCAGCTTGGGATTGAGGATTAATGCCCCAGGCTGGTATGCACATTAATCCTGGTCGCATAGCGCGCCGGCCAGTAAGAGGCCAGTAAAGCCAGCAACAACACAAAGCCCAGCCACAACCAGACTGACAACACAGAAAACCTGAAATCCAGTTGCAGGCCCAGCATGATTTCGCCAAGCTTGTGCGCCAGTGGTTCAGCCACCGCATAAGCGATGGGAATGCTGACCAACCAGGCGAGCAGGCCATGAAATACGCCTTCCAGTAAAAACAGGTTGAAGATGGTTTTTGAACTTGCGCCCAATGCCCGGCATACGCCGATTTCCCGTGTGCGTTGCAAGACGCTGATGGCTAACGTCCCGGCAAGACCGATCGCGCCGACGCTGGCAATTAAACTGGCCAAGCCCAGCAACATGCTGGTCACTGGCTTAAACTGGTTCTTGCTGAATTGACGTTGTTCCAGTTTGGCAATCGTGGTGTAAACATCCAGCGGAATATGCTTATCCTGAAATAGCTGCTTTAGCGAATTCGTGTACTGTTTTTCTTCGGTAATTGAACTGATATTCGCCGACAGCAGCGCAAATGAAGCGACTTGATTATGCTGGGTGATGTTTTCAATCGTGCTCAAGGGCACGTAAACCGGCTCGACGGCATAGCTTGAACCGACAAACCAGCGATACAGTCCAATCACTTGCCATTCATTACTCGGATCGGTCGCTGCCGGCTCCTTTCGGTTAGAGTTGGTCGAAGCCTGGTCCTCGACGGGTTTTTGATGCGGCGAAAATAACTTCACGTTAATCTTATCGCCCACGTGAATATTGTTTAATTCCGCCGTTGCGGCATTAAGTACCAGATTCTTTTGTTCATGGTCGGCACTTGATAACCAGCGGCCTTCAACAATTAAGGGCTGATACATTGGGGTCGTTTCCGGCAAGGCTATGAGTTGTGCGCCCAGGCTACCGGATTGTTTTAATAAGGTCCCCTTGTTCTGCAGTTCGGCAGGCAGTCGCTGCCAAAACTCCAGCGCCGTAGTTTGCGGACTGGCATTCACCACTTCCCTGATTAAAGACGTCGGCTGATCGGCGCTAAATCCCAAGCGCACCGCGTAGCGACTGCGCGCCAGTTCATTATCCAAAGTGAGATTGACCGAGGCAATCAAGCTGAGGATCACCATAAACAGCACCCCGGCAATTATCAGTACGCATTGCGTCCAAAACAGCCGGGCTTTACGCCGAAACAGATTCCCCAGTGCCACCGCGTAAAGCGTCGGCAAGGCAATGGAAAGTTTTCGTTCCAGCCAGACATCGAAACGATCGCTGGCAAAATCCGAGCCCAGTCCGTAACTGGCGATAGCCTGACGAACCGACATCGAAGCACCGCGCCAGATAGGCCAGAATGACGCCAGCAAAGGCGCAAGCAAACCTCCGATACACATCACTGTGATGGCCCGATAAGAAAAAGCAAACGCCGTCAATTCGACATTAAACAAATCCAATAGCCAGCGACTGCTGAAAAACGCACCTGCCAGGCTCAATGGCAGCGCCAACAGCAGCGCCATCACCGCCATGATCGACACTTCGGCAAGGTAAATCTTCGCAATCATCCAGCGACTGGCACCGATCGACTTCATGATGCCGATTTGATTGGTTTGCTGGGTGATTAAGGCGTTGACGGTGTTTAGAATTAACACTGAACTTAAGCCCAATGATGCCCAGGCCATTACCGTTAAAATCAGGTTTATCCCTGAAAAGAACGCCCTGCCCCAATGTTTTTCAGGATCTTGCAACAGGCTTGCATTAACGCCGATGCCCAATTGACTTAAATAACTGCGAATACTCCCTGCAACCCGCCGGGCTTTTTCTTCGCTATAGGGTTCGCTGACTTGCACCAACACTTGCCGGAAACTATGTGGCTTAATGCCAAAAGCAGCCGCGCTACCTGCATCAATAAAAAAATGCAGCTGGCCGCCAAAGGTCGGCGGTTTAACAAAGGGATGACGAATAATGCCGTCAACATCAAACTCAGTTAATCCCGTGGGCGTTTCAAATTCAATTTTGTCCCCCGATTCAAGCTTGGCAGAAATCCCGCTTAAGCGTTCAGCCGCCAGATGCTGTCCTTGCGGCCAATGACCCGATAACAAAGTCATCTGGTCATACTGCTGACGCAGGTAATCGGGCCGAAACAACACCGTACCGGTCTGCCAATCGGCATCATTTGGGGTTTTGTAGCGCGCAGACAATTGTGTGAGGACATCCAGGCCTGCGACATCGGCAATGGCTGATATTTGATCTGCGACAGCCAAATCAACATCGGTTTTCAGAATCAGGCTGATATGCGACGGCCTGGACTGACGATGGGCGGCATCCAGATGGCTGAGCTGCAAATCGATCATGCCCAGCAACATGCCGATGATCAGGATGCCGATCGTCAGGCTGGAAATTGACAGTAAAGTGCGCCCCTTGTGGGCTAACAGATCAGCGAAGATTTTATGCCAAAGGTGGTTCAATGGCTTTGCCCTGAGATTTCTGAAAACGAGGTAGGCTGATCTTCATGAATTCTGCCGGAGCGAATCACGATCTTCCTGGAAGCAGAAGCCGCCAGCTCATCATTGTGCGTCACCATCACCAGGGTTTTACCTTGTTGATTGAGGCGTAAAAACAGTGCAAACACATCGTCTGCCGTTGCGGCATCCAGATTGCCGGTCGGTTCATCGGCGACGATGAGTTGCGGATCGTTGGCCAGCGCTCTCGCAATCGCCGCGCGTTGCTGCTGTCCACCGGATAACTGACTGGGAAGTTGCTGCCATTGATCGCTCAAGTCCACCAAATCCAGTAAATGCCGAGCTCTCTCCAGGCGTTCGCGTTTGGGCAATCTGCCGATAAAATCCATCGGTAACAGCACGTTTTGCAGCAGACTCAAGGAGGGCAGTAGTTGAAAAAACTGGAACACAATCCCGACATTGGCACCACGCCATTTCGATAATTGCTCTTCGTTTAAACGGTGCAAGGCGCTGCCGTTAACAGTAATTTGCCCCTGACTTGGATGATCAATCCCTGTCAGCAAATTCAATAAGGTGGATTTGCCATTGCCTGAGGGACCCACGATGGCGACAAATTCACCGGGGTTGATGCTTAAATTGATATCGTGCAAAACCGTTTGACTGGTCTGGCCCAAGGTATACGTTTTGTAGATGTGATTGAGTTGTATCAAGCGGGTCACAAGTTGGGGTTGTGTCAGAGGGTGTTTAAATTCTATCATGCGCACACTTTCAGCATGTCAGACACACGTCACAACTTCAGTTCATGACCCAAACTCAAATCATCTGGCTCGTCCTCGGGCTTGGCTGGACGCTCATCGAAATCGTCATTGCGGTAAAAACACGGGTACATTTTTCGAGTGCCGGTGAACACCCCTACCGCTCTGAGGGCTTGATCTGGGTGGCAGTGATCTTCGCAGTTATCGCCGCACTCTGGTTTAAACAAAGACAATGGCTCCCTTTACCCTTGGATGCATTTTTCCGGCAACTGCTTGCTATTCCTCTGTTTATAAGTGGCCTGGCATTACGTGCAAGCGCTTTACTGAATCTGGGTAAATTTTTCAGCACCACTGTCATTACCCATTCAGAACACCAATTAATTGAAACCGGCCCTTATCGATGGCTGCGTCATCCTGCCTACACGGGCTTACTGATTAGTTTTTTTGCCGCCGGACTGGCAATGGGCGACCTGTTGGCATTCGTGGCCTTACTGAGCCCGATAACCTTTGTATTGTATCGACGCATTCAAATCGAAGAACTATGGCTGCTTGGGCATTTTGGTGAAGATTACACGGCCTATTGTCAGCGAACAAAAGCACTGATCCCCTGGATCTATTGAATTGACTATTCCATTTAAAAAAGCATATTCACCAGCTGATTCCACTCTCTACTCAAATTTATAAATATGGAAAAAACAAAACATATCGTTATCGTCGGAGCAGGCCCCGGCGGTCTGTGCGCAGGGATGTTATTAAGCCAGCGCGGCTTTAAAGTCTCTTTATATGATAAAAACCCGGAAGTTGGCGGTCGCAATCGGGCGATTCGACTGGATGACTTTGTCTTCGATACCGGGCCGACCTTTTTGCTGATGAAAAATGTGCTGGATGAGATGTTCGAGCTGTGCGGCAAAAAAAGCGAAGACTATCTCGAGTTTGTAAAACTGGACCCGATGTACCAGCTGCTGTTTGGCGACCGTGCGGTCAATGTGTATTCCGATCACGACAAAATGCGCGCCGAACTGCAAAATAAATTCACTGAAGGCAGCGCCGGTTTTGATCGTTATCTTGAAAAAGAAGGTAAACGTTTTCGTAAGCTTTACCCCTGCATTAAGCGCGATTACACCAGTTTGCTGTCATTTTTATCCTGGGATTTAATCCGCGCGCTGCCGCATCTGGCGCTTAATCACAGCGTTTTTTCCAATCTGGGTAAGTATTTCCGGGAAGAAAAAATGCGCCTGGTGTTTTCCTTTCAATCCAAATATCTCGGCATGTCGCCGTGGGAATGCCCGGCCTTGTTTACCATGCTGTCCTATTTGGAGCATGAGTACGGCATTTACCATGTGCAGGGCGGGCTGAATAAAATTGCCGAAGCGATGGCCAAAGTGATTATCTATCAAGGCGGCGAAATCCACACCAGCGCG
>JABFRC010000332.1 GCA_013141375.1 Methylococcaceae bacterium
GTCCGCCGCAACCGGCGTCGGCTTTATTGCGCTGGCCGGTATTTCCGCCGAATTCGGCGTCATCATGCTGCTTTACTTAAAGCAGGCCTGGCTTGAACGCATTGCTTACGGTCAACAAACCGACGATGATCTACTAGCCGCCATCCGTGAAGGCGCCGTGCTGCGAGTACGCCCCAAAGCCATGACAGTGGCGGTGATTATTGCCGGCCTGTTGCCAATTCTATGGGGCAGCGGCACCGGCAGCGAAGTCATGAGTCGCATCGCCGCACCGATGGTCGGCGGCATGGTCACTGCGCCATTGTTGTCGATGCTGGTGATTCCGGCGGCTTATCGCTTGATGCGGAGGCGGTCTAGTCAAGCGGAAAAGTAGGTGGCTTGGTGTTTGTTTTGCAGGGTTACCGTTTATAGTGAGCGGCAAATTACTTATACAGGCGGTTTTGCCTGCTAATCAATAGTTATGAGCTACTAGCAATCCAGCACCGAGTGAGTGATAGAAATGAATAAGTACGGAGAAGCAGCAAAGCTGGCAGTTAAATACTGCCGAGATGGGAGCGAGATCGCCCCAGCGGAGGCCTGGGAAAAGGCAGTGTCAAAAGTCTTTCCTAACAGCACCGCCTTGCAGGATAAGAGTTGTCCTAAAGGAGCATTCTTGGGCCTGTGTAGCGAAGGATTAGTGGAGGGAATTCCTGCAGGAGCATATGGTCGGTCTACCAAGAATAAAGAGTACGCTGTTAAAGCCGTTGAAGTCCTGCGGTCCAATAAGTTTCTTACGTCCCAGCCTGATCTCTTGTGGAAAAAAGTGGCTGGTAGAACTATTAGCTCCAATCATCAGATGGACGTAGTTATTTCATTATGGAGTGCCGGCCTTGTCCGCTCATAACAAAAAGCGAGGTAGCCCGTATGAAGTGGAACGTAATACTGGGCATCGAAGCCACGAAATCCTGAATTCTGCAAGCGCCATCCAGGCTAGTGTGTCATGAAGAAAGGCGTAAGCCTTTCATGCTGTATTAAAGATGAGAGTAGGTCTCTCGGTTTCGGCGACCAGACGCTGGAATCAAACCACCCTATGCGGCATTGGTAAAGAGCCATTGTCGTGAGCGATAGGGAAAAGGCGGATTAAATCCGTCAGGTAAGTAGTGTGGAGATGAACGCAAGTGAACCCTTGATGAGGTGTCGAAATGAATACGATGTTGTCAAAACCTGGTTCCTAGCCTAAATCAGGGATTGATGTGTCAACACTTTCCCGGACACATGGTTAAGCAGCTTTGTGCTGCAATTCGTAGCCAAGTAGGGTGGGCAGGTTTTTTTGCCCACCAATTGAATCATTGTGTTGTTCCGCGTGGGCACAAACGGCATGTGCCCACCCTACCCAGCTTATCGGTTGATGCGAAGAAGAACAAAAAAACCAGTAAAGCCAAGTAGGGTGGGCAGGTTTTTTTGCCCACCAATTGAATCATTGCGTTGTTCCGCGTGGGCACAAACGGCATGTGCCCACCCTACCCAGCTTATCGGTTGATGCGAAGAAGAACAAACAAACCAGTAAAGTAATTCGCTCATCCTGTTGCATTTGATTTAAGCTTCACCGGTAGAATAAGAAACCCGTAAGATGATTAAATTTTCCAGCGCGACGGCAGTATCAATGCTGCCGTACTCATACCTAATTGATTTTTCTTGCACTATAAACTTGAAATATTCCAGGATCTTTCCACTTCAAGTAAAGAATAACCCCAAGCCAAGATAGTTATTATCAAACAAGGCTATCTCTGGACAAAACCCTACATTTTCGGCACAATTAGCGAAATTTTTGTTCCCTAACCCTGCTGAAAAGACATAGATGGCGACTATTACCGTAATCAATGGGCCCAATTTAAATCTTCTAGGTGTTCGAGAACCCGGCCATTACGGAACAAAATCGCTTGCCGACATCCAGTACTCATTGGAACTGCAAGCCGCAAATTTAGGCCATCAGCTGTACTTTCATCAACACAATGCAGAGCATGCCATTGTGGAACTGATTCATCAGGCATTCCATACTCAGGTTGATTTCATTATTATCAATCCGGCTGCTTTCACCCATACCAGCGTTGCGATACGCGATGCGTTACTGGCAACCAAAATCCCTTTCATAGAGGTTCATTTATCCAACGTGCATGCACGGGAACCTTTTAGAAAACACTCCTATTTTTCAGATATTGCCAAAGGCATTATCTGCGGCTTAGGTGCAACAGGATACGAACTGGCTTTAACAGCCGCTCATCAGATACTAGCTCAAGAGACGATAAACCATGGACATTAGAAAAATAAAAAAACTCATCGAAATTATCGAAGAATCCGATATCGCCGAATTGGAAATCAAGGAAGGCGAAGAATCTATCCGTATTAACCGTTATTCAGCAGCACCGGCTACGGTCACTTACGCTCCAGCACCCGCCGCTCATGTTGCTGCACCTGCTGCAGGAAGTGCAGCAGCAGAAAAACCGGCAGAAGAAAAAATCAGCGGCCATGCCGTCAAGTCTCCAATGGTAGGCACTTTTTATCGCGCCGCCTCCCCCGGCACCCGTGTATTTGTTGATGTGGGACAATCTGTCAGTGTCGGTGAAACCCTGTGTATTATTGAAGCGATGAAAATTCTCAATCAAATCGAGTCAGATAAAAGCGGTACAGTCACTAAAATTCTGGTCGAAAACGCCCAGCCTGTCGAATACGGCCAACCCTTATTCATCATTGAATAATCATCGGGGGTTTCATGTTCTCTAAAATTGTTATCGCCAATCGCGGCGAAATTGCGCTGCGCGTTTTACGCGCCTGCAGAGAGTTGGGCGTCAAAGTCGTTGCTGTGCATTCAGAAGCTGACCGTGATCTCAAACATGTGCGACTTGCCGACGAATCAGTCTGTATCGGTCCTGCGGCTTCTGCGGAAAGCTATCTGAACATTCCGGCCATCATCAGCGCCGCTGAAGTCACTGATGCCGAAGCTATTCATCCAGGCTATGGATTTTTATCCGAAAATGCTGATTTCTCTGAAAAAGTAAAACAAAGCGGTTTTGTCTTTATCGGCCCGAATGCAGACACGATTCGGATGATGGGCGATAAAATCTCCGCCAAAAAAGCCATGGTGGCGGCAGGTATTCCTTGCGTACCAGGCAATGGCGATCCGCTCAGTGATGACGACAAGAAAAATTTAAAACTCGCCAGAGAAATCGGTTATCCGGTGATTATCAAAGCCGCAGGTGGCGGTGGCGGTCGCGGCATGCGAACAGTGCATACTGAAGCGGCCTTGGTTAACGCTATTGCAATGACCAAAGCAGAAGCAGGCAGTGCTTTCGGCAACCCGACTGTTTACATGGAAAAGTTCCTGGAAGATCCGCGCCATATTGAGTTCCAGGTGATGGCTGATTCCTACGGCAATGCCATTCATTTGGGTGAGCGCGATTGCTCCATGCAACGCCGCCATCAAAAAGTGGTTGAAGAAGCGCCAGCACCTGGCATTACCCAAGAACAACGCAATCAAATCGGCGAACGCTGCGCCAAGGCTTGCCGAGACATCGGTTATCTGGGGGCAGGTACGTTCGAATTTTTGTATGAGAAGGGCGAGTTCTATTTCATAGAAATGAACACCCGCGTCCAGGTTGAACATCCCGTCACTGAAATGATCACGGGCTTCGATATTGTTAAAGAACAACTGCGTATTGCTGCCGGCGAACGTTTGTCGCTGACCCAAGATCAAGTTAGATTTACCGGCCATGCGATTGAATGCCGCTTAAATGCTGAAGATCCTAAGACTTTCATGCCTTGCCCCGGCAAGATAGAGCAATTCCACATGCCTGGTGGCCCAGGAATTCGCTGCGAAACCCATATTTACAACGGCTACAAGGTCCCGCCTTATTATGATTCCATGATCGGCAAGCTGATTGCCCATGGTGAAGATCGTAAAAGTGCGATTGCCAGAATGAATACTGCATTGAGCGAAATCATTATCGACGGCATCAAAACCAATATTCCATTGCAGCACGACATCATGAATGACAGTGCATTTATTGCTGGTGGACAAAACATTCATTACCTGGAAAAAAAGCTGGGGATTTCTTAACACCTCATAAGTCTGGCTTGACCTGGTTCCCACACGCTGCGTGGGAACCCCCTGCGGGGACGCGCTGCGTCCCATTCCATAATGCTTGGAAACCAGATTACATTTCACCCTGACACTTCATCAACTTTACAAGCTCACTATGGCCTGGCAACAAATTTCCGTTATCACCGATGAAGACAGCGCCCCAAAACTGGCCGACTATTTTGATTCATTAGGCGCGGTCTCAGTCACTTACATGGACGCCGAAGATGAGCCCGTCTATGAGCCCGCCATTGGTGAAACCAAAATCTGGAGCAACACACAAGTCATCGCGCTTTATGAACTTGATGCCCAGCCGGAATTAATTAAATCCCAGGTTATCAAGAAATTTGCCCATGCCCCTCTGCATAACTGGCTGATTGAAGATATCCAAGACCAGGCCTGGGAACGTGCATGGATGGAATACTATCATCCAATGAAATTTGCCGATCGACTGTGGGTCTGCCCTACCGACCAGGAACAAATCGAGCCCGGCACCGTCTGCTTAACGCTTGATCCGGGACTTGCTTTTGGCACCGGCACCCATCCCACTACAGCGCTGTGTCTGGAATGGCTGGCGAGTCACGATCTCACCGGCAAAACCGTCATTGATTATGGCTGCGGTTCCGGCATTTTGGCCGTGGCAGCCATATTACTCGGCGCTAAAGAGGCTCATGCCGTCGATATTGACCCACAAGCCATCACAGCCACTCAGGACAACGCAATAAAAAACAACGTCCTGGATAAAATCCACACCTACTTGCCTGAGCAGTTCAAAACCTTTCAGGCCGATGTGGTGTTAGCTAATATCCTGGCCAAACCTTTAATTGAAATGTCCGAGCAAATATCCAACCTGGTTAGCCTCAACGGCGAACTTGTCCTATCGGGTATTTTGCATGAACAAGCTGAATCGGTTAGAACAGCCTATCAGCCCTACATATCACTCAATCCACCAGTTCAACAGGAAGACTGGATCAGATTGGAAGGCGTCAAGCATTAACTGCCATGTTTACACGCTGCACAAAGTGCCACACCTTACAAGAAATCACAGCCCTGCAATTACGCAACAGTCAAGGCATGCTGCGCTGCAAAAAGAAAAAATGCTCCACATTATTTAATGCCCTCGAACTGCTCAGTGAATCGAAGAAACAGGACACCGCCATACCGCAATCATTGCCATGGAACCAAAGTACCCAGCGTAATGGCAACATCCCCTGGAGAACCGCCTCAATACTGGCTTTATGCACACTGATTGCTCAAGCCCTCTATTTTGAAGCCTCTGCACTGCCACAAAATCCATCATTTCGACCCTGGCTGGAAATAGCCTGCCAACGCCTGACTTGCCGGCTGCCCGCTTATAATAATTTGCAGGAACTGACCATTGTAAGAAGCAAGCTAACACCTCAATCCGAACAATCCCTTGTCTTTAACACTGTCATTAGTAATCAAGGGACATTTGCTCAAACCTACCCCAAGATTAAATTATCCCTGTTAGATTACGCTGGCCAAGCATTCAGCCAACGCGTATTTGAAGCTCGGGAGTATTTATCCGATCCCACCGCCGCCGCAGTTTTAATCAGGCCCGATGCTGCCACCGAGATCAACCTAACCCTTGCGACCACACAAACCAAAATCGGCGGCTACACAGCCGAACTCATTAATTAACATGGCACATCCTGAACTTTATCTAAAAAAGAACGAAGACAAGCGACTGCGCAAAGGCCACACCTGGGTGTTCAGCAACGAAGTCGATACGCAAAAGTCCCCATTAGAGAAATTTACCGCCGGTGAACTCGTACAGGTCATTGGTGCAGATGGCAAAGGCCTGGGCACAGCATACATCAATCCTCAAGCGCTGATTTGTGCCCGCCTGCTATCGAGAAAAACCAATCTTAAAGTGGGTAGCAATTTCTTCAAGGAGCGCATAAGTACTGCGTTAAATATTCGTGAAAAGCTGTTTGCTAAACCGTTTTATCGGTTAATTTATGGCGAAAGTGATGGCTTGCCAGGCTTGGTAATCGACCGCTTCGGCTCGGTTCTATCGCTGCAGATTACGACTGCTGGCATGGAGCAACGTAAAGAAGCGCTGTTTACCGCCTTGATTGAGCTGCTCGCGCCAGAAGCCATCATATTAAAAAACGACAACGGCCATCGCCTATTGGAAGGCCTGAGCCAGGAATCTGAACTGGCTTACGGCAAGCTACCAGAACCCTTGATCATTGAAGAAAATGACGCGCAATTTGTCGTAGATATTCTTGGTGGGCAAAAAACCGGCTGGTTTTACGACCACCGTAGCAGTCGCGCACAATTGGCAGGCTTTGCCAAAGACCAGCGGGTACTGGATTTATTCTCTTACACCGGTGCCTGGAGCATACCCGCTGCCCTGGCAGGGGCCAGCGAAGTCATTTGTGTCGACGCTTCACAAGGCGCACTGACTCTCGCAGAAGAAAACGCCCGGCTCAATCAAGTGCAAGATAGGATGCAATTTGTCCGTAGCGACGTGTTTGATTTCTTAAAACAAGCGCGCTTGGACAATCAACTCTATGACATTATCGTGCTTGACCCGCCCGCGCTGATCAAACGCAAAAAAGATTTCAAACTCGGTTATGAAGCCTATCGCCGTTTGAATCACCTGGCATTACAAGTGCTTTCTAAAAATGGCATTTTGATTTCGGCATCCTGCTCGCATCATTTGACTCGCGAAAACTTGCATGAAATTTTACGCTCTTCGGCGCGACATATTGACCGACATCTGGTATTTTTTGCCAGTGGTGGCCAAGGGCCTGATCACCCCATCGACCCGGCTGCACCAGAAACCGAATACCTGAAAACCTATTTTTGCTCAGTTTCCTCTAGCCTGTAATGACGAGGTCTTTAGTGAACACACCTAAAAGTAAACCGACCTGCGCACTGTGCAGTCAGCCAGTCGAAATTAGCGGATTTAGCTTAAATAGCGTTAAAGGTGAACTGTTGTTTTGCTGTGCTGGATGCCAAAGTATTTACCAGTTGCTTAACGACGACGCTTTATTTACAACTCCAACCCATAATTCTAATAACCCGAAGGATAATCAAAAATGAAAGCATGTGAGTCTTGTACCGGCCGCGTTGAAATCGCCAAAAACCATCAAAAAATACCCGTACTGCAACGTGGCATAGGCATGGTGCTGATTTACCTGCCCCTTTTTACCTTTCCGTTTGTATTTATCAGCGCGTACCTAACCTATTACCATTTGCGTATGGTAGGTGGTCAAAACATCAAAACGCTTTCAGACTTTATTCCGGATCGCGCCAGCCATCGTTACAATTTGAAAAACCAAATCACCATGACGCCTTCGTTTAAATCCAGCATGGCACAGTCTAAATTGTTCTGGATTTTAAACTGCACTTGGTATTGCCCCGTCAGCGTTGCATTGTTTGAATGGCATGCCTACATGGTTAAAATCGTCGAAAACTGGTGGTGTCCGTTCACCCACGAGAAAAAAGAAGGCTACAGCGATGCCAAAATCGATAAATCTTTCTGGCATTTATACCCTGAAGATATTGCCCAGTTAGACCCGGAAGATCGCAACAACCCGATATGGAATGAAGACGTAGACCAATCTACAGAAAAATAAATCCCCCAAGGCAGCAGCGAATAATCGTTCAATGCTGCCTG
>JABFRC010000080.1 GCA_013141375.1 Methylococcaceae bacterium
GGAAGTCATCCGGGAAGAAATGGTCGCGATTAAGGAGCAGTATTCAGATCCTCGTCGCACTGAAATCATGCAAAACCATTCGGATCTGTCCGATGAAGATTTGATTACCGAAGAAGATATGGTCGTTACCATGTCGCATGAAGGTTACGTTAAAGCGCAGCCGTTAAGCGATTACCGGGCGCAGCGTCGCGGTGGTCGTGGTAAGTCAGCGACAGCTACCAAAGAATTGGATTTTGTTGACAAGCTGATTGTTACCAATACCCACGACACCATTTTGTGCTTCTCGTCTTCAGGCAAAGTTTATTGGCTAAAAGTGTATCAATTGCCAATCGCCAGTCGCGCGTCCAGAGGCAAGCCTTTTGTGAATTTGTTGCCGTTGGAGCAGGGCGAAAAAATTAATGCCATGCTGCCGATTCGCGAATTTAGCGATAATAAATTCATTTTCATGGCGACGGCCGAAGGTACAGTTAAAAAGACACCGCTCAGCGAATTCGAAAGGCAGCGTGCCAGCGGCAAGATTGCAATCGATTTGCATGAAGGCGATACCTTGGTCGGTGTGGCTGTTACTGACGGTGAGCAAAATGTATTGCTCTTCAGCAGCACCGGCAAAGCTGTCTGCTTTAACGAAACCGATGTGCGTTCGATGGGCAGAACGGCTTCGGGTGTGCGCGGTATTCGTCTGAAAGAAGGTGAATGCGTTATTTCCTTGATTGTTTCGACGGAAGGCACCGTACTGAATATCACTGAAAATGGTTACGGCAAACGCACTAAGCTCGAAGAATTTACCTGTCATAGACGTGGTGGCCAGGGGCTGATCGCGATACAAACTTCAGAACGTAACGGCAATGTGGTCGGTGCCGTGCTGGTCAATGACAATGATGAAATCATGCTGATTACCGACGGTGGCACTCTGGTGCGTACCCGTGTTGACGGTATTTCAGTTGTCGGTAGAAATACTCAGGGCGTCACCATTATTCGTTTGGACAAGCAAGAGAAAGTGATCGGTGTTGACCGTATTGCTGGCTTGGCGGGAGTTGATGACGAAGAGGGTGAAGAAGGTCTGGATGACTTGGAGCTCGATGACGATGAAACAACTGATGTGGCTGAAGACAATAATGAACCGGAAGCAGGATTACAGCCTGATTCGGAACCCGATTCAGAACATGGAGAAGAAATCTAATGTCCAGAATTTACAATTTTAGTGCCGGCCCTTCGGCTTTTCCTGAGTCGGTGTTGCTGCAGGCGCAACAAGAAATGTTGGAGTGGCGAGACAGCGGCATGTCTGTGATGGAAATGAGCCATCGCGGCAAGCATTTTTCGATCATCGCGGAAGCACTCGAAAGTGACCTGCGAGAGTTGCTGGCAATTCCTGATAATTACAAAGTTTTGTTCCTGCAAGGCGGAGCATCGGCGCAATTTTCGCTGATTCCGCAAAACTTGTTGAATGGTAAATCCAAAGCCAGTTATGTGAAGACCGGTGCCTGGTCTGAAAAGGCCATCAGCGATGCGCAAGCCTATTGCGAGTTGCAGGTCAGCGCGACTTCTGAAGACTCTAAATTCACCACAATTCCAGCCTATACAGATTGGCAGATTGACGAGCAATCGGCCTATTTGCATTACACCTCGAATGAAACCATTCACGGCGTCGAATTTTCTGATGTGCCGGATAGCAAAGGTCTGCCGCTGGTTTGCGATATGTCGTCAAATATTTTATCGCGCAGCATTGATGTCAGTAAGTACGGGCTGATTTATGCCGGTGCGCAAAAAAATATGGGACCAGCTGGTGTCACGGTCGTCATTCTTAGAGAAGATTTAATGGGGTATGCCCCTAAAACGGTGCCGTCAGTATTCAATTATGCCGAGCAGGCAAAAAATGGCTCGATGCTTAATACGCCGGCGACGTATAACTGGTATTTGACCGGCTTAGTGCTGCAATGGCTGAAAGCACAGGGCGGCGTCGCAGCGATTGAACAACGTAATGTCACCAAGGCCGCAAAGCTTTATCAGGCAATTGATAGTTCGTCGTTGTATCACAACCCAGTTGACGTGCCGTTTCGGTCGCGCATGAATGTGCCGTTCATTTTGGCCAATGCTGAGCTCGATAAAGCCTTTATTGCCGCTGCAGAAGCCAACGGGCTGTTTGAATTGAAAGGCCATCGTTCTGTAGGCGGTATGCGCGCCAGTATCTATAACGCGATGTCCGAAGCCGGCGTGCAAGCGCTGATCGATTTTATGGCCGAGTTTGAAAGAACTCATTAGCCCCATGTCCAACCTTCTACTATAGAGCCGTTGCCATGACGTCTGTCACGCCGCTGTCCGAACTACGGAAAACCATTGATGCGATTGATGAGCAAATTCTTGGGCTTATCAATCAACGTGCTTCATGTGCCATCGAAGTTGCCAAAACCAAAATTGCGGCGGGCGAGCAGGGTACGTTTTATCGGCCTGATCGGGAGGCCTTGGTCTTAAGGCGCATCAAAGAGCTCAATCAAGGCCCCTTGTCTGATGAAACAGCCATGCGTTTTTTTCGGGAACTGATGTCGTCATGTCTGGCATTGGAGCAACCGCTTAATGTGGCTTTCTTAGGTCCCGAAGGCACCTTTACCCAGCAAGCGGCATTTAAGCATTTTGGCCATGCGGTGAAAACCCAGCCGGTGACAACTATCAACGAGATTTTTTCGGCGGTTGAAAGTGGACAATGCCAATTTGGTGTGGTGCCGGTTGAAAATTCAACGGAAGGCGTGATTAGTCATACTCTGGACCGATTTTTGAGTTCGCCGTTAAATATTTGTGGCGAAGTGGAGATCCGGGTTCATCAGAATCTGATGGGCAAGACGGCTGATCTTAATGTCATCACTGAGGTATTTTCGCATCAACAATCCTTGGCACAATGTCGGCAATGGTTGGATAAGCATTTGCCTAATGCTCGCCGTACTGCAGTGAGCAGCAATGCCGAAGCGGCGCAGTTGGCTGCTGCCAATCCACAAACCTTGGCGATTGCCGGTATTGTCGCAGCGCAGTTGTATGAATTGTCATTGCTGGCAGAAAATATTGAAGATGAGCCGAACAATACCACCCGGTTTTTGATTATCGGCCAGCAAACATCGTCTTCCACGGGACATGACAAGACCTCGTTAGTGGTATCCACCGACAACAAGCCGGGTACATTACATCGGATTCTTGAACCTTTCGCCAAATTGGGTGTTGATATGTTGAATATCGAATCCAGGCCGTCGCGACAAGGCTTATGGGATTATGTGTTTTTTATCGATATTGAAGGTCATTCTGATGACGTGATCGTTGCTCAAGCATTGGGTGCGCTTAAAGATAATGTCAACATGCTCAAGATCCTCGGTTCATACCCCAAAGCGGTTTTATAAAATTATAAATTTGCATCTGCAATGATGCTTGCCAACACATTTATTACTGACTCAATTTATGACTAGCGCAAACAACATATACAGCCTGGCACTGACGGGTGTTCAGCAACTTGTTCCCTATAAACCCGGAAAGCCGATAGAAGAGCTGCAACGTGAATTGGGATTGTCTAAGATTGTTAAACTGGCGTCCAATGAAAATCCCTTGGGGCCGGGCAAAAAAGCCTTGGCAGCTATTCAGTTGGTGTTGTCTGAATTGGCTTTGTATCCCGATGGCAGCGGCTTTGATCTAAAACAAGCGTTGGCAAAAAAATATAGCCTTGATGCCGGTCAGATTACCTTGGGTAATGGTTCGAATGAAATCCTGGAATTGGTGGCGCGCGCTTTTTTAAGGCCCGGCCTGGACGTTATTTTTTCGCAACATGCATTTGCAGTCTATCCACTGGTTACTCAGGCTGTGGGGGCAAGTGCTGTGGTGGTTCCTGCTGTAAATTACGGACATGATTTGGCCGGTATGCTGGCAAGTGTCACTAAGAATACACGGGTGATTTTTATTGCCAATCCCAATAATCCTACCGGTACCTTGTTGAGCCAAGCTGACGTTGAAGCGTTTATCGCTGCATTGCCGGATACGGTGGTTTGCGTGTTGGACGAAGCGTATTTCGAATTTGTCAGTCGTACAGAGCCCGTTGACTCGATCAGCTGGTTAAAAAAATACCCAAACCTGATTATTACCCGGACCTTCTCTAAAGCTTATGGTTTGGCTGGATTGCGTGCGGGCTATAGTTTATCCAGTCCTGAAATTGCCGATATTCTTAATCGGGTCAGGCAACCGTTTAATAACAATACTTTGGCATTGGTTGCTGCCGAAGCAGCGTTGGGTGATGAGGAGCATTTAAATCAGACCATCTCGGTCAATGCGCAAGGTATGCAGCAATTGACTGCAGGCTTTAAAACACTGGGTTTGGAATGGATACCTTCGGCGGGTAACTTTGTCTCGGTAGATTTACGGCAACCCGGTCAACCTATTTACGAAGCATTGTTACGCAAAGGTGTGATCGTCCGGCCCGTGGGTAATTACGAGCTGCCTAATCATTTGCGTATCAGTATTGGTACGCAGGCCGAAAATGAATTCTTTTTGCAGGCACTCGCCGACGTGCTGGAATTGGCTGCTGCGAATATAGAAACGACTGCAGGCGCAGTTTAGCGATGTCTTTCGACCGTCTTTGCATTATTGGTGTCGGCCTGATTGGCGGATCAATCGCCAGAGCCGCAAGATTGCAGGGTCTTAGTCAAGTAATTATCGGTTTTGGTCGGCAGGAAGACTTGGCAAATTTGCAAGCTGCCAAAGCGCTGGGGGTTATTGACGATTATTCCCTTGATTTAGCCGAAGCTGTCAATGGCGCGGATTGCGTGGTGATAGCCACACCCGTTGCGACGATCAAAACAATCTTGGCGCTTTTGCAGCCTTTTTGGTCGGCACAAACGATCTATACCGATGTCGGCAGTACCAAAAGCAGTGTACTGGATGCCGCTGAGCAAGTGTTCGGCGAGATCCCTAAAAATTTGATTCCTGCCCATCCCATCGCCGGCGCCGAGCAAAGTGGTGTGAATGCTTCCGTTGATGATCTGTTTGTAGGAAAACGCCTGATTATTACTCCCACCGAAACCAGCTCTGCCAAGGCGCTGCAAGCGGTTCAGGGCTTTTGGGAAAAGCTGGGTTCCGTAGTTTCGATCATGGATGCCAAACACCATGATGGCGTATTGGCGGCGACTAGCCATTTGCCGCATCTGCTGGCGTTCGCGTTGGTGGATATGTTGGGTCGAAAAGATGAGCAGAGTGATATTTTTAAATATGCCGCGGGTGGTTTTAGGGATTTTACCCGGATTGCTTCCAGTGATCCGACCATGTGGCGGGACATCTGTCTGGCTAACAAAGATGAACTGGTTGCTTTGCTTGAGGAATTTAAAACCCAACTTGGTACTATTCAGAATGACTTGCAAAGCCAGGATGCTCAACAGCTTTTTCAAACTTTTTCTTATGCCAGAAATGCCCGGCAGCGATTTCTTGATCAATTCGAAGATTAATTATGTCTAAATCAACAACATTTAAAGTTCAGCCCGGCGGCGTTTTGCGTGGTGAGTTTCGGGTGCCCGGTGATAAATCCATTTCGCATCGGTCCATTATGCTCGGCTCACTGGCCGAAGGTGTGACACATGTTACCGGCTTTCTTGAAGCCGAAGATGCGTTGGCAACCTTGCAGGCTTTTCGGGATATGGGCGTAAATATAGAAGGTCCTGTAAATGGATCTGTCACTATTCACGGCGTTGGCAAGCATGGGCTCAAAGCGCCCAAGGCAGATTTGTATTTAGGCAACTCCGGTACTTCCATGCGCTTATTGAGCGGATTGTTAGCCGGGCAGGCGTTTGATTCGGTACTGACCGGAGACAAGTCGTTATCCGGCAGGCCGATGAAAAGAGTCACAGCGCCTTTAGCGGAAATGGGTGCGGATATTAAAACCACTGAGCAAGGAACAGCGCCGTTACGCATTTTTGGTCGTGCCGGGCAGTTAAACGGCATTGATTACATCATGCCCATCGCAAGTGCCCAGGTTAAATCATGCCTCCTGTTGGCAGGCATGTATGCGCAAGGCGAAACCAGTGTGACTGAGCCCGCGCCTACGCGAGATCATACCGAGCGCATGCTCGCAGGTTTCGCCTATCCTGTTAAAAGTCAGCATAGTAAAGTCAGCATTACTGCAGCAGGTCAATTAAAAGCAACCGAGATTGATGTGCCTAGTGATATTTCATCGGCAGCCTTTTTTCTGGTGGGAGCTTCAATTGCGCCGGGCTCTGATTTGTTGTTAAAGCATGTTGGTATTAATCCCACCCGTACCGGGATTATCGATATTCTCAGGTTGATGGGGGCAAATATTGAAGTGCTCAATCAACGTGAAGTGGGCGGCGAGCCGGTAGCGGATTTGCATGTGGTGTATAGCCCTCTAAAGGGTATCGATATTCCTGAGGCTTTAGTGCCTTTGGCGATTGACGAATTCCCCGTGCTGTTTGTCGCTGCGGCGTGTGCCGAGGGGCAAACCCGACTAACTGGTGCCGAAGAGCTGCGGGTTAAAGAATCAGATCGTATCCAGGTAATGGCGGATGGTTTGCTGATATTGGGTGTGGATGCAGTGCCGACGGCCGATGGCATGGTTATTCAAGGCGGTGCGTTTGGAGGAGGTGATATCGTTTCTCATGGTGACCACCGAATCGCAATGTCTTTTTCTATAGCGGCGTTACGAGCCAATGGGCCTATCAGTATCCACGATTGTGAAAATGTAAATACGTCTTTTCCGGGATTTACGCAATTGGCCAAGAATGCGGGCCTGGATATCGTTGAGGAGATTGTATGAGCGTGCCGGTATTAACAATCGATGGTCCCAGTGGTGCTGGAAAAGGTACCGTTAGTCGCGCAGTAGCAAAAAAACTGGGTTGGAATTATCTGGATAGTGGGTCAATTTACCGGTCACTAGCGATTGCGTCGATAAAGCAAAACGCTGATTTGGACAGCCCATCAGAAGTTGTCAAAGTTGCTGAAAGCCTGCATCTTGAATTCGAATGCGGTGATGAGTTGATCGTCAAACTCGAGGGTGAAGACATCACATCCCAATTAGGATCTGAGCAAACCGGCAGTGTGGCGTCGAAAATTGCCGCGATACCAGAGGTTCGTCTTGTTCTTTTGCAAAAACAGAAGGATTTTAAACAATTTCCCGGCTTGGTTGCTGATGGTCGTGATATGGGAACCGTGGTTTTTCCGGATGCAAAATATAAGGTTTATTTAACAGCCAGCGCTGGAGAAAGAGCGGAGAGACGGTATAAACAGTTGATTGAAAAAGGAATTGATGTTAACCTTCAAAAGATTAGGGAAGAAATAGAAGAGCGTGATCGACGTGATAGTGAGCGGGAAACTGCTCCGTTAGCAATGGCGGCCGATGCGTTTTATATTGATTCTTCTGACTTAACTTTGGATGCTGTAATACAGGAAGTTTTAAACTTAGTCCGTTAAGGATTTTTTACTGGTACTTAATTTTTAAGTGCGTTTTTTAACTTTGATAAAGAAAAGGCTTGTTCGAGTTTCGACAGGCTTGGGAATAGAAAATGAGCGAAAGCTTTGCTGAATTACTCGAAGAAAGTTTAACCAGAACCAAAATGAGTCCTGGTGCCATGTTGAGAGGTACTGTAATCGATATCGAAAACGATATGGTTATTGTAAGTACTTATTCAAAATCAGAAGGCGTCATTCCAAAATGGCAGTTTCTGAATAACGATGGTGAATTGGAAGTTGCCATAGGTGACGAAGTTGAAGTTGCCCTTGATTTATTTGAAGACGGCTTGGGTGCGACCCTACTTTCTCGTGATAAAGCAAAGAAAAATAAAGCGTGGTTCGAGCTTGAAGAAGCCTTCGAAAAACAAACCACCATTATTGGTCGTATTAACGGTAAGGTTCGCGGCGGTTTCACTGTTGCTGTTGGCGCATTACGTGCCTTCTTACCTGGCTCGCTTGTTGACGTTCGTCCGATTAGAGATACTACATTCCTCGAAAATCGCGACCTCGAATTCAAAGTTATCAAAATCGATCAAAAGCGTAACAATGTCGTTCTTTCACGTCGTGCAGTTGTAGAAAAAGAGTACAGCGAAGAAAGAGAAGAGTTGCTGAAAACTCTTGAAGAAGGCGCAATCGTTACTGGTGTGGTCAAAAACCTCACAGATTACGGCGCGTTCATCGACCTCGGTGGCATTGATGGCTTGTTACACATTACCGATATGGCCTGGAGACGCGTGCGTCATCCGTCTGAGTGCGTAGAAATCGGTCAAGAAATCAATGTTAAAGTTCTGAAATACGACAAAGATAAGAACCGTGTTTCACTGGGCATGAAGCAAATGGGTGAAGATCCATGGCAAAACATTGCTCGTCGTTACCCAGCCGGTACTCGCGTATTCGGTAAAGTTAACAACCTGACTGATTACGGCTGCTTCGTTGAAATCGAAGACGGCGTTGAAGGTTTGGTGCATGTCTCTGAAATGGACTGGACCAACAAAAACGTCAACCCATCTAAATTGGTTCAATTAGGTGAAGAAGTTGAAGTCATGGTTCTGGAAATCGATGAAGAACGTCGTCGTATTTCTTTGGGCATGAAGCAATGCAAAACCAATCCTTGGGATGAATTTGCAGCAACACACAATAAAGGCGACAAAATCTCCGGCAAAATCAAATCAATTACCGATTTCGGTATATTCATTGGTCTTGACGGCGGCATAGATGGCTTGGTTCACATGTCTGACATTTCATGGGCAGACGATGGCGAAGCTGCAGTTCGCGACTTTAAGAAAGGCGACGAAGTTGAAACCGTAATTTTGGCGGTTGATTCAGAGCGTGAGCGTATTTCTTTAGGTATTAAACAGCTTGAACAAGATCCTTTCCAAAACTTCCTGGCTACTTATGAAAAAGGCAGTTTGGTTAAGGGTGTAATTAAAGAAGTTGATGCTAAAGGTGCTGTTGTTCTGTTGGCTGACAATGTTGAAGGCTATTTACGCGCTTCTGAAATTCAACGTGACCGCGTAGAAGATGCGCGCACCTTGTTGAAAGAAGGTGATGAGCTAGAAGCTAAGTTCATTGGCGTAGACAAAAAGAGCAAGTCAATTTCTTTATCGATCAAAGCCAAAGATCAAGATGAAGAGTCTCACACAATTAAAGATTATTCACAGCAACCTGCTGGAACTCCTACTTTAGGCGATATCTTTAAGCAAATGGAAAAGTAAAATCCATTTAGGAAAAGGGGGGAAAGGTATTTCTGCCTTCCCCCTTTTTTTTATCTTTATTTTTATTAAGGTGCATTGTGACAAAATCTGAATTAATCGAAGCCTTGGCTAAACAGCAACCACATTTGGCATTGAAAGACGTGGAACTCGCTGTGAAATGTCTGATTGAGCAGATGAATCAGGCCTTATCATCTGGTGAAAGAATAGAAATCAGGGGGTTTGGTAGTTTTTCTTTGCATTTACGCGCTCCTCGTATTGGGCGTAATCCAAAAACAGGCGAGACGGTTGCTCTTTCAAAAAAGCATGTTCCTCATTTTAAGCCTGGTAAAGAGCTTCGTGACCGCGTAGATAGTTCGCGCGAGAATTATAGTATCGTCGATTAAGTAATATCAGCTTTATTTCTTTAAATAAAAAATCGTTTTAACTCATCAAAACGCAGTAATGTTGTCGCCAGCAAAAACGCTGGTGACGTGTTATTGCTATTCATTCATAGAATTGTTTTAAAAATCCATTCGGCATGATTACATGCCACTTTTACTGTGTTAGTGCGCCACCACAACTGCTGCCTTGGCCTGCGGTGCAGCCGTAGCAATGCTGTCTGACGGTAATGGGCGAGCCAATCATTGCTTGATTGACCAAATCGCTTAAATGTACTTTATCCCTCGAATAAATGCCCAATGGCAGTCCCAGCATCTGGTTAAAATCACAATCGTAAACAAAGCCTTGCCAGTCAACACTTAATGTATTCCGGCACATCACTTTGGCCAGATTTTCCTGCTGATGGTTATCTTTTAATAATTGAAGATAGTCCTCAAACAAGCCTTTGCTCAAAAGCATGCTGCCGAATCGTTGTATAGGTAAATTTGCCAACACAAACAGGTTGTTAAAAACGATACCGTAGTGAAATTGTAGATACTGTTTATAGACGTGTTCTAGGGTATGCTGTTCCGGCGGCAATTGAGCGCCTTGCGGATTAAATACCAGATTAAGTATAAGGCCGCTATCGGGTTGACCAAAGCCTAGCTGGTTGAGCTTTTTTAGCGCTGCCAAACTAGAAGTAAAAGTCCCCTTGCCGCGTTGTTTATCCACGTTATCTTCCAGGTAACAGGGTAGGGAGGCGACTATTTCAACGCCATTTTCTGCAAGAAATCCTGCCATGTCTTCATAATCTGGTTGTTCAAGAATCACCAAGTTACAACGGTCAATGACGGATACGCCCATTTCTCGTGCGAGACTCACCAGTGTTTTAAAGTGAGGATTCATTTCCGGCGCGCCACCTGTCATATCTAAAGTCTTCAGCTTATGTCGATCGATAAAATCCAGTACTAAATCGATGGTGAGCTTATCCATTAATTCCGTGCGCTTTGGACCCGCGTTTACATGGCAGTGGGTGCAGCTAAGGTTACACAAGTAGCCCAGGTTGACTTGGAGTGTTGTGAGGGCATGCCTAGTGATGGCCGGAAAATCAGTGGATTCAAGATGAGGAAGGGTTTCGTGCATATTGGTTTAGTTTGCGGTGAAGTAGATATCGCCATAGTAGGTGGTCGCTTTTCCATGGCTATTGTCAGTGTCGGTCATGATAGCGATGGCATCAATGTAACGAATGTCCTCGCCGAAATACTGCTTAAGGTCGGCCAGAATATTGCGCTTTTCGTTAAACCAGGTTCCGGTGGGGTCGGCAGAACTCCTTAGTGCAAGCATTACGGCATGATCTCCTGCAAAAGCATTCGGCCAGCTTGTGCCTTTGCTTGATGTATTTGCCCAAACATAGTTGATCGCTTTGGTCTGCCAAAAAGCCAGTCCCCCGCTGATGATGACATAGACACGGGCAGCATAATCGTCGCCCTCTTTTACTTGCTCATTAGTAGTATTTAGGCGGCTTTCAATACGCCAGCGCCAGTTTAATATGGGTGTGCTTTGCAGATCGATACGCTGTTTTTTGACCAACCCGGAAGCGCTATTTAGACTTTCTGCTTTTAAAGCTGTAGTGCAGTCAAGTTGGACAAGTTTATAGTCGGTTTTATTTTTGAAAATTTGGTCTTCCCACTGATCTAGCGATTCACTCGAAAAGGAGGCTATGGGAAGTTTGACATTATTGGTTGCTGCAAAAAGCAGGGGGCTTAAAGATGTCAATGTGACTAAGGTAATGAAATTTAAGTATTTATTGATCATTGTTATAGTTTTAACAATAATTAAATAGTCAACACTATCTCAAAAAAATACGAGGAGGCCTAGGTTTATTTTTTCCATTGCTATATAATACGCACTTCGCACTGATTACAATGCCTCGGTGGCGAAATTGGTAGACGCAAGGGACTTAAAATCCCTCGTTCGAAAGGACGTGCCGGTTCGACTCCGGCCCGAGGCACCATAAAAAACAAGGGCTTATGCAATCTGCAAAGCTCTTTTTTTATACCTAAAATTTACGGGTCAACCTCTGGTCAACTTTGAAAATTAAGCTTCAAAATAGTTTGGTGGCCCTAGAGCATAAATTTCGGCCATTAATCTACTAAATCACCCGTAACAATTGCCAGCAATTCATGCGTAAATAAGCAAGAGCTATCCGTCCTTGGTTATTGCTGTATTGTTATCTTTTAGCCAATGGCGTTCTCTTTTAACGCCATTGCATTGAATGGTTTAATTTTACAGGCTTTTTGGAAAACCCGAACAATGCTTAAGATACCTTATTTCATTTCATCTTTTATCTAGCTGTAACAGTAATTTGTTTATTTGACTCATGCATGCGTAACTTTTGCATGTAGATTAAGGGGTAAATGCCAATACCTATTTGCATTGGGTACGAAAAATCGTAGGGTTCCTGATGCGCGGTTACTCGATTGCCTTTTTTGAATTAAATGCGTATTCCGACCAAAAACAGCCAGTCATTCTGATTGAAAACAGCCACCTGTTCCGATGTGAAGTCGGCCGCCGATTCCGGTCGCAAAACCGCCACCAATTTCGATATGATTACACCAATAGTGTATGGCAGCTTTTGGAAGTGGCGAATTGTCGCAATCGACCCCTTCCTGACATTCGAAGCCTTGCGCTCAATGTCGGTAGGGGTTCAATGAGCTGCCATTCAACGCAGAGTTAAGTGGCGCCACGCTTGGCCTTTCCGAAGCGACGCGAGAGCTGTTGGCGTCCACTTGAACGCCCGGTTAGGCTGGTGGCAGATGCTGAGATTGGCCGAACTACCTTGGCCTGATTTGCATTGAGGCACCGTGCCTCCTGAAGGATTGTTTGTGAGCCGCATGACAGCTGGTTTACCGTAGCGCAGACTATGCGAGCCGCCAAGCTGGGGCGGCGAAGCCGCGACCGTGGGCTGCCTGTGCTGTGGCTTGCCTCGGCACAAAACATGACAATGGAAAGTGAAGACATTCCGAAAAAAAGCCCGCACTAGGCGGGCTTCATGAGCAAGTCAACTTACGGTAGCACACTCACATTCATCAAAGAACTAACTGCCAATCCGATTGAGAATTTTTTGAAAGAAATTTGCCAATTTTTTGCACCCATATTGATACCTCCATCATTGTTAAGTTTTACCGAAGCTTCACTTGTTTTGTGTTGAGAGGGGCTCAATTTGGAAATACATCCAATGGTCGCCACCTTATGGTGAGTGATAGAGCTCGGGCCCTGTGTTCCCGTAAGTTGACTTGCGCTCTTGATTGAAAGGTAAGGATTCTTCCGGGGGGCGAACGGAAGTACTGCATCCCTGAAGATGGATTGTACTAAGGAGCAGTGATTTTCGCAAGCGCGAGCCTAACGTAGAGCTAACCGGGCGCGGCACGGAAAGCTGAATAAACAATACCGAATTATAACCGCGCTCCGGTTGAGCGCCATGTTATGACTTACATCCAAGCTTTTAGTCATACTTTAAGTACGATGAGACATCCTTTACTTTCGCCATTTCTTGATCAATATGCTGCTGACTGCAACTTTGCGATTTCAGCCAATCTTCTATACCTGCCAGATAATCCGCAAGACCAACATTCTCTTTATTCGCAGCTTCAAGGAGTTCCGCCGCTCTCTCGGAGTCATTTGCATGACCGGCAAACTTCTTATCAGCAACACCAAAAGCACCCGATATTTTATCTTTCCAGCTCATTTAATTCTCCGATTTCGATTTAGTTATAACGTAAAGCTAAGGGGCGGGCGCGATAGCGACCGCATTGAACGTAACCATAATGGCATTGCCGGCCAATTCACAAGAGACTAAGCCTTCGTGGCGCAATACCGCGCAGAGAAAAGAGCCATGCCTTGGCGTTAATGCATTTCCCAAGCCGGCTAGATACTCACCGACACCGCCGGGAGTTGGATTGTCCATAGAAAAGCCGCCGGGTACCCGCTGATTTTGGAAATGCTCTCTCACGTTCTGAATTATTTCAGCATTAATCGTGAAATCGCCGGATTCAAATTCGATAGTAATTCCTTCCTGCGCACTACCACGATACGTAAAAGTAGTTCTTACGTGTTCGGAACCGCATGTTTCTATGGTTGGCATGAATTCTCCTTGTATGCATAACGTAGAGCTAACCGGGCGCGGCCCGGAAAGCTGAAAAAACAAAACCGCATTATAACCGCGCTCCGGTTGAGCGCCATGTTAGACGCGCGGGCGTATGTAGCCAAGCAACTCGTCTGGAGAGACAACTTTGATGCCATATTTTTCGCACACACTTTTCAGATTGATATCGCTAAAAATAGAAGATATCCCTGCACCGCTAGCTTTATCGTTTGTACAGAAGTAGTCAATTCCATAGCCGTAATGCGCCGCAATTGCATCACCATCAACCCATTCCGCGATATTTTTTGCAAACTGCTTATCAGTTAGGCTGGTGTCATTTATGGTTTTTTCCACCAAGCCATTTCCAGAGTTTTTCAGAATATCTTTATCTAATTTCCCCTTTCCAGCGCCTAGGCTTTCAATGAAGCGAAGCACATCAAATGTTCTATCTAAGCGCTCAGTGAGTGGAAACTTTATGTCTTTAGCTGCGTACTCTGCAGACGGATCAATTCCATGACCGCCAATCCTCGGGGTCCGTATGAATTTAAAACCCATACCAATAGCCTTTGGAATGGCTTCTTTCAAATATTCTGACAACTTTGGAGGTGGTGTTCCTTCAGAAACCCTCGGCTCCTCATTGCCAATTTGTATTGAAATAGTAGGTTTGAATTTGGCTATGTGTTTTTTTCTATCTTGCTTTTGAATCGTTTCTAGTGTGACGATGCCCTCAAAAAAATAAGGGTCAATTGCCTTTTGTAGAATTAAATCGTGGATTTCAAGAAAACATGGGGAAGCACTTCTCTTTGCATCATCAACAACACTTTCCCATACATTTGAATCGAAAGTAACAGAAACCATAGAACTTCACCTTTGATGATTGCGGGGTGTCCAACAAGTTATTAAGCTGTTAACAGTATATCTACCGCGAAACCTGGGTCGCAACAATAAATTCGTGAACTACAAGGATTTTTCCCTTCCGTTTCATCCAAACTGAGCCAATAGGTGAAATTGGAGGTTGTCATGTTGACTGTTACCGCATTCCTGAGTCAGGCGTTCGAGTCACAGCTTAGCTTACGCAAAATTCCGGACCAGCAACGCCGGGATTTTCAAAGGTGACTTTTTTATCTTGAAATTTAAGTGAATAATCATCGGCGGCAATGAGCCAGTTTGCAGTCATTGATCAATGAGTCTTCGGTGTCAACTTTTGGCCGATCCAAGGCGTTCAAAATCTGGCAGGTTATGCATCGGAATACCTGGTGGGCTTGAAGTCGGAATAGGCGGCTGTTTTGGAGTAAGAATCGGTGGCAGTTTTCATCGGAATATGCACTAATGTATTGGTGTTTTGATAACCATGAAATTACATATAGTCAGATGGTGAAATCCTGCGCATCAGAAGAAAAGGCTAAGTCTAGCTTCTTTAAGAAAACCGGAATAGAACTGTGAGCCTCAAAAAACCCATTCAGGTCATAGTACGATATGCTCACCACGAACGGAAGCTATCGATTTATATAGAACCGTTCGCGCTGAGTTTATCGAAGGGCAAGGTTTTTCGAGGTTCCCAACTATGCCTTATGCTAATATAAAATTTTTAGATTTATTAGTAAGGCGATAATATGGGTTTTTTTTCTCGTTATAGTGATAGTGACAAGATAAATCATATTGCTTTAATTATCATGGCGTATGAATCTGATGCATACTTACATATTGAACGCTACCCTATAGATGTTGGCCGATTCTGGATAGAATATAAAAAAGAATGGGAAAATGGTTCAGTTTCTAGGAGTTTAGAATCTTATGAGACTCCAGCTGCGCAATTGCGCCGTTTGTCAGCTTTAGAGCATATAACAAATATTGAAATAACGGGGAGCGGGGTACTCCCATATTACGATGCCATTGAAATACTTAAGCCGCTGTTTCTTAAAATACGCCAACTAGAAGAGAAGATAAAGTTACTTTAAAATCCATCGTCAGCTTTGGGTCGCAACTGAAGATTAGCTGCCTACATTTTACTTCAAAAAATCAACTTACTCAGGAGGCTAGCAATAATATTCGTGTGCGTTGCGCTTCAATCTCAGTCCAATAAGTCTTAAAGACGTGGCGTATTGGAATATTTTTAGTGAACTTTTAAAGCCCTATCAATTGCGCTAAATAGTCGATAGCTAAAATTTTCAAGCATACCTCCGTTTACTGGACTGGCTTTTTCAAAGTCGGTGTCAGCTGCTTTTACATTCCAATGCATTACCGATCTGAACCCACTACGATTAGATGCTAATAATCCTGGTTTACAGCAGATAATTGCAGTTTTGTGTATTTTCGATAGCAAGCAGCTAAATGCATGTGTTGCATTTGTAATGCTTTTTTGTATTGTCTTTCCAGGCTAAGCTATTTGTTACGCTACAGTTATTATCGCTTTTGGGGTGCAAAGTAAAATTACCGATTATCACGTCGCACCCAGCTCCTTTTAAAGTTCTATTTCAGCGCATCGGTTCAACATCGTGTGAAGATGCGCTCCTACGACATCCATACCGTCAGGCACTGGGCAAATTACCCAAGGCACTCTGGGTTGGTCCTTTGAAGCGTTTATCTTGGCAATAATACTCTCCATTAATAGCTGCCGTTCCTCTTGGGATTTGTGCGGCAATGGCTTAGCCTCGGCTGCCCGTTGATCTTCCAGCTTCGATAATCTGTTTTTAAGATTGTTCATTGCAAACCTGAAATTTAGCTAGTTCATACATCCCGCATATCTTCGCGGCGAGTGCTTTAGAATCCACCCCAGAGTTATCTGTAGGTATAGGATAATCCTCCAATCCTGCATCTAAGAGTGCCTGCCGTTCTGCCACCTTTCGGAACAAGGCTTCAATTTTATCAACGATTTCCTTTGGACTTAATTTTCTTCTTTCGGCAACCTTTGCCGTCTGCTGATCTTCAAGCTTCAGTAGCCTGTTCTTTAATACACTCATTTCTTATTCTCCAATACTTCAATACGTTTTTCTAAATCAGATGTTTCAATCACTTTTGCAACTGCCTGTAAACACCATGTAAGTTTTGTGGCGTCCTGCACATCAACCACACCGGAACGCGCCTCTCTGTAGACTTTCGCCATCTCTCGCTTAACATCCTGCATCGTGTCCAACTTGCAGCGGTAGCGTTGTACTTTCTGTGGGGGTAGGGTTTCGACTTCACCCGTTGCGCCATCTATCTCAACCGGATATTTATTACTCATCTTTTAACCTGCAAACTGTGGTTGGTTGAATAATTATCGCCTCTGGTTCGAGCTCTAACATTTCGGCATAAGTTGAAGGCGGAATAGTTGTAATGCTGTAGGACTCGCCAGCGTTAACGATCCACCAATCTCGTGATGTGAATTTAAGGCATTGGTGCTTGGTATCACTCCACCAATTGATGCCAGGGGATTGAACGCCAGCATTGCAAGTGCCCGCGCCCCGATCATGGCTATTTAAACTTTTGAAGTGAACACATTGGCTACATGAAGCCACGATGCTTTTAATGGTGTCGTTGGCTACGCTGCTGGATAGTAATTCTTCGATGATTTCAGTTTGTGGTGTTGCGTCCAGTTCGTCGGCTTGTAGCTCTTCAATGAACTCCGATTTAGTGATTCCTAACTCGACCGGGCTGCGATTTTTGCGATTCTGCGATTTTTCGGGCTCAATTTCGTCGCAAAATCGCAAAGTCGCAGGAATCGCAAGTGGGCATGGTGTCTTGGATAGCAATTCAGCGGGGTTAAACCACATAATGCAAAACCCTCCATGATGTTCTAGCTTTTACACCATTTATCACCGTGCCGGGTTCGTTTTCAGCATGATAGCCATTGTTTACAAGCTCAACTGTTGCCGCCATAAGTCGTTTTTTATTGCGTAACTGGCTTGGGCCTCGATTCAGCACATCTACCGATCTAAAAAGCCGCATATCACGTTCTTGAAGCCAATTAGATAATGATTCGGCATCAATGACTGGTTGCGGTATAAGTGCAGCGCCCCGGATGCGTAACGACTCCTTCAAATACCATTGCACCAACACCAAGCCACGCTCTAAGTGTGTGTTGGTAATTGACCTTGTTGCCATGCCATCTTCAATGACCGCCAGCACTCCGGCAATACGACACGCGTTTTCAAGAGCTTTAGATGCGTAACCTCTAATCTCCGATAAGTCATTGCCTTTTTGCATCAGTGTTTCAAACTGATTTTGTGCAGCAATCGCCAGCTTAGTTGCGTATTCGTCTAAGGGTAATTCTACGGGATCAAGCTCTTGCTCTGTCTTGCCTATGCGCGGCTCAGCTTCGGTTAATGCCTTTAATTTTGCAAACAATCGCTTTACTTCGTGACGGTTGCCGGGCCATTCAAAGCTTTCCACATGCCGACTGCCTATTGTCGATTCAGGCCACGCCACCAAACAACGAGGCAAAAACCCTTGATCGTTAGCCATTTGATCGCTTAGCAATTTAGCCATAACTTCTGGTTGGGCCATTTGGTGCATAGCCATACGTCTTCCGTACAAAATACCGCTACCGTCGCCAGCACGTACCCGATCAAATGGGGAGCCATCCCAAAACTTACACCACCTTGCCATCGTCTTTAAAGCATTGTCGTTATTGAGAGCATGACCGCCAATTAACAAACCGGCCTCATCACTGAATAATCCAACACTGGGTTGACCAACCGCTAACAGCTTAAATAAGCCTTCAACAGTCGGATCAGTCACAAATCTAAGCGGCATTATTGGTGCTTCTGGTTTCTGCTCCACTTGGTGCTTTGCTGCTGCGCTGTGGTCACTGGCTGCTTGATTCTTTGTGACTGCTGCTGCTTTGTTAGCCGACTCGGTTGCAGATTTCCAACGCGCTAGTTCACCTTCATAATTCTGCTGCTCGATTTGATAGGTTTCCATTTCTAATCGCTCTTGAGCTTTGGCGGCTCCCAGTACCACATCATCCACACCCGATTTACGTTCGCCTGATTCGGCCACCGTCAGTAAAAATAATGACAATGGTTTTTTGCCGCCCCAAGGTAATATCACATCAAAATGTGTTTGCGCTGCTAATGACGCGCTGGCAAGAACGCTTTGGCAACATAGGGCCATTGGTGCTTTGATAGTCTCATGTAGGGCGGTCGCGGCTGCTCCTAGTACATCACCTAACAATTCAACTGGATAGGGATCAGCTGGTGCTAGCGGTGCACGTAGTGGGTCTGGTTGTAATGAATTTGGGTTAATGGCGTTCGATAAATCAAAAGTGCTTGTTTCGGCAACTTCCAATTCAGCATTGGCAATAAGAAGCTGTGTTGAATCGTCCATTAAACACCCTCCATAGATAAAGCGTCATTCCAGTCAAAACCAACGATTGCAGGCAAGATGTATTTACCGCCAACCGCTAACGCTGCCGCTATTGCTGCTTTCTGGCCTACGCCCGACTCGTCATTGTCTCCTGCAATGATGATTTGGTTAGTTGGGTATAAACGTCGCATAACACGCGCTGCCGGTTCCAGATTGCCAGCATCCAAGGCGACAATCACACCATGCCCGCTATGTTCATACAAACTTGCGCCGGTTGCCCAGCCTTCGCAGATTAGTAGCGTGTTGCTGCTTAATTCACCAATTGCTGAATAACATGATTTCTTCTTTGCACCAGCCAAAAACCTTTTAGAACCATCTGCGTTGATAAATTGCAGATTTACTAAGCTGCTGGTTTCGTCATAAATTGGGATCACTAACGCATTGCCATAAACGCGAGAGTTATAAGCTTCTACGCGCTTTTTAATTGCGTACGGATGATTGCCGGGCTTTGATTTTGCCCACAATAACTGAGCTTTAAGAGCTGCTTTAGTATGGCGCTGCTGTTGCTCCATTTGGCACTTCACACGATCAGCTTCAATCTGTGCAATCATCTCCTTAGTGAGTTGCTGACGTTTGCCTGACAAACACCAGGTGCCACAAATGCCAGTGACAAAATGTTGATACCAGCCTGACGGGTTGCCGTCATAGTGCAAGATATACGCGCCGTTTTTGGTGCCTGCTTTATCGCCTGCAACATGCGATCTATGCAGCACACCATCGGCAATCAATGGATTAGTGAATACCACGCCATTTTCAGCGGCATGATTGAAGAAAGCGGTTTCGATTTCATTTATAGAGTTACTTAACATAGCAAACAGCCCATGTCAGGTAAGCAACCCAGAATAATAAATCGACCACGCCGCAATCAAGCCCAGCGAACGCTCTGATGAATTCGGCTTTGATACGGGTAGCGACTAAGCTAAAATGATTATGTTGTTCTTCGTTTTTGCTGCCACGGTTTGCCGCCGTGGTGGTTTTCATATTGTGCCGCCTTGAATATGCGCTTCTATCCAGTTTCTTAAGTCTTTAGTTCTGTAACGGACGTTACGACCGATCTTGATATACGGAATATTGTGCTCGCCAGTGGAGCGCCATTTGATTAATGACTTTTCAGGTGTGTGAATTAGAATTGCTGCTTCGGATGTATCGACAATGATATTGTCGTCTAACGAAATGTTACGGGTTGTTGCTGGCATGTTGACCGCCCTCTAGGGGTTTGTTTAAGTAGCGGTCATTCTGGAGAAGTTGGGAGTGCAATTCATACCCAAAGATAAACAGTTTATTTTTAGGTACGGTTTACAAGCCCACGCCTTGCATGACCATACTCAATTAATCGCATACTCCCATCTTCGGTCTGGTATTCTTTAAACTGATTTATGATGACGCGCAAGGCCATTATTTCATTTCTTTTTTTTATTAAGTTTTTCAACAGTTGCGGCAATAATTTCCGGTGGGTTTTTGGCTTTCAACTGTGCTTGTAAATCCTCCATTATTTTTGCGTTCTGCTCGATAATTTTTTTCATTTCCTCTTTTTCAGGATCTAGCTGTTGCCCATCGGATAGCTTATCTTGAATGAGCTTGGTGAGTTTTCGATTCATGGACTCTCCTTCATAAGCTTTTCTCACAGTTCCTTCACTGGTGCAAAAATGCTTTGCTGCATATTCAAAAGAAGACATTTTATTTCGGCTGCCGTTCAGTGAGTATTTGTCTTTATCCAAGCTTTTTAAAAAGTCGTAAATTTCCTTATCTCTTAAGGCATGGCTGGTTTTAGTTCCTTTTCCTCCTGTGATATTAAAAACATTGTTAGCGTCCGCACCATTGGAAATCCAATTAAGTTGAGTAATTAGGTATTTATTCAACCCTGGAGGCAAAGGTAATCCGGCTTCAAGATATTTTAGTAGTCTTGCATTAACATCCTTCAGATAGGATTTATGCCCAGACATCAATGCTAAGCATTCGATAACAAAAAGACCTTCATCTATTGTCGAATCAGGATGGCCTTCTGCTTTTAGCTTTGCTTCATGTTTGTTTATTTGCACCCTGTAGTAAACTTCCGGGTCGTAGTAGATGTTTTTGGTCATAACACTCCATCAAAGCGTAAGTCATCTTGCAAGAAATCACCGGAAATGGGGGGGCACTTGTTGCTCCGTCGAGCTATCCGGTTTTTTTTGTATGTATAAATTACGTTATTGCGTTTTTAAATACTGACCACATTGTCGGTATCATGTGACACGAATAAATGAAACCTCATTATTTTGATAAAACTCAGCGATCACCTCTACTTTATTTCTCAGTATCAGTTGAATTTGTCGGTTGGTGCAGTTGCCGCGTTTTACCCAAATTACCTTGGGAGGGTGTCCGTATAAAATGCTTTTTTCGTAAAAGTCAGAATCTTTGCTGACGATCATAAAGCTATTTTCTTTGGCATAACGCCAAACGTCATCATCCGAACCACCACCTAATCCAATTCGGTCTACATGAGCGGAGTCGGGGAAAACATCAGCCAAAGCCATCACCATTTTAGGTGACAGGTTTTCATCAAATAATAATTTCATCCGGCAATAACGCGTGTGTGCCGCTCTCTATCAGCGGCATAAGCAAAACATGCCCTAACATCATCTTGAGTTAAGTAGTCGTAGTCCTCTAAAACTTCTTGCTCGGTCATGCCAGATGCAAAGCAATCAAGAATGTCATCGACAGTAATACGTAAACCCCTAATACAAGGTTTTCCGCTACGCTTGCCGGGTTCAATGGTAATAATATTATGGTAATCAATGCTCATGTTTTTCTCACTTGCTAGCAGTTTTTAGATTAATGACGTTTTCGCCTTCCGGTGTGGCGCGATCCTGAATAAAACCGGCTATCCGGTCAATGGCCTGTTTGAGCGTGTTGGATTCGGTGCGGATATAACCGCCGGTTACATTATTATCGGTTATGTGATTTAACAGTTTTTTAATGATTGTTTCAGGCAGTAGCGAGGCTTCGGCAATGGTTGCAAAGGTCCGCCTTAAATCGTGACTGCTGAATTCGACACCTGTTTTTAAAGTAACCTGATCTAAGGGCCAACGAGGAATCGCCATAACACCAGCGGCATGGTCGCCAGGGAAAACAAAAGTATTACCGCCGGTCAAATCTTGCAGATTTCGTAAGTAGGGCTTCAATTGCATAGGAATGTAGGTCGTAAAATCGCTGTGATTCTTGGTGTCCATAACGGTGAGAGTGTCGTTCTTGAAGTCTACGTTTTTCCATTCCAGGTGTAGTGCTTCATTGGCTCTCAATCCGGTATAGAGCAACAACAAAAGATAAGTTTTTGCTTTGGCGTTTGTAAGCCCAAGAACTGCTCCATACCACTCATGCAATTTTTCGGCAGGGATAATACGACTTTTGCGGGTTGGCTTGCTCCATAGGTCAAGTTCTGCTTTTTTGAGTACGTCGGTCGGGCTTTCGTCAATGATTTTTAATGCCATAGCAGAGTTCATCAAAAGGCGTAATATCCGCATTTTATTATCTTTGGACGTGCTGCTGCCGGGCAAGGTCTTGTGACGCTTCGCCACCATTTCACGTGTGATTGCATTAACGGGCTTATCCAGCCAATCAGGGAAACCTTCATTAAGTTTTTTCTGATAGTCGGCTGAGGTGCCTGGGCTTAGCTTTAAACCTTTCTGTTCAATGTATCGGGTCATCAATTCGGCTAAGGTCATCTGCTTTAATTTCAATCTGCGCTTTTCTTCTGCGGGATTAATGCCATTAACCAAATTGGTTAATGCTTCCCTTGCCTTTTTTTGTGCGGTATCCACTGAAATATCAGAACATTTGCCCAGCGTGACGCGCTGAACTTTTCCGGCTGCATCTTTTTTGAGAACAACAAAAGATTTATTACCTGTGCTGCTAACACGGCATGTTAATTTAGGCTCTTTGGTGTCGTAATAGTCAATTCGGCCCTTATCAGGAATCGGCAGTTTTTTAATTCTATCTTGTGTGAATGTAATCTTATTGGTCATTGTTAATAATCCTCAGAGTTGATTTAGACTCGGGGGCGTTCCCTGAGATAAAGCTAAATTCCGGGTCAACCCTGGGTCAACTTTGAAACGCTGTTTTGAGTATATTACAGTAATCTTAAGAAATGTGGGGAGTGGTTTGTTTTATTTATAAAACAATTGGTTATGATAAATATTGTGGACTGGGTGAGGGTCTGATAGGTTTGTGACGGGGAACTTAAAATCCCTCGTTCGAAAGGACGTGCCGGTTCGACTCCGGCCCGAGGCACCAAAAAAAACAAGGGCTTAGGTAAATTACCAAGCCCTTTTTTTTGCCTAAAATTTCATGGCGTCTTTAAGTATTTATAAAGCAGCTTAGGTTGCATCTTTTGGGGTTTTTAAGAAACCGGAGCGAGTACTACTTTGTTACGCCCTGATTCTTTGGCTTTATAAAGTGCGCTATCGGCGCGAATAATGAAGCTTTCAGCGTCGTCGCCCGATTGCATTTCGGTTATACCGATAGATAAGGTGATTGTGTCGAGCGGTTGGTTATTGTCTTTGCGTTTTAAACGGCTTTTTTCCATCGAGTTTCGAATGTTTTCTGATATCTCGATAGCCTTTTCCTTGGATGTATTGGGCATGATGATCGCCAATTCCTCGCCGCCGTACCTGGCCACACGATGATTTTTTTCGGCGAATTTTGTCATTAATGAGGCGACATATTTTATGACATTATCCCCAACGGTATGGCCGTAGGAATCGTTAACGCGCTTAAAATGGTCAATATCAATCATCGATAAGCAAGTGCTGCCTACGTTATCTTCTTTGATGATTTCAGACAGTGTTTGATCAAATGCTCGACGATTTAAAAGTCCGGTCAACCCGTCTGTCACTGCCACTTGCCTAACTTCGGTCAGTTCCAATCGCAACTGCTCCATTTCCTTGTTAGCGTCATTCAATTTTGTTTGCATCTCTTGGCTGGTAAATGCAAGCGCTTGTGTTTCCTTAATAATTTCTTTCAATACGGCTTTAATAGCCGTTGCTTCTGATAGGTTTTCAAGTTCGACGGATTTTTTCTGAAAACTATCGTTAGATTCCTCTGCCTTATTGTAAGTGTCGTTAATTGAACTGGTTGCTTGCTCAATAACCTTCTGGATTTGGCCATTAATTTTCTCAAATGACTCAATAGAGGCATTGCAAATATGTTTCTTATAGAGATTAAGGCTGGTGTTGCTGTCAAATGGTTTGGCTTCGTTTATTAAGTCATCCACCACTTTATTGAGCTGAGGATTATTTCCCGCAACATAGTCATACCATATCGAGTAATTGATCGGATTAGCGGCGATGTTATGGCGCACCATCAGCGGTAATATCTCTTTTAAATACGTCGAGTTAACGGTAGGAGAGAAGTCGTAGCAAGGTATAAATGATGAAAAAGTGCTCATAAAATACTATGTAAAAAAAGGATGCAAACTGACATTAAAAACGTTGGACACAATTTTCAAGTACGAGCCTATGCTTTGCTCGCATGTAATTTAAAGAGATAGTCATCTAACGGATGATTGTATTTATCAAATTTTATGCCGAAATGTTGCCGGGATTTTTCACGAATAACTTTGCCGGTTACATTGAAAAGTGTGCCGTCATGAAAGACGATTTTTAAACTCAGGCTGCTTTTAACTGGTAATGGCTCTTTGCAATTTACCAAGGCGCCTTTGGCACTGATGTCAATCAAAGTGCCCGTAAAATCACTTCCAAAGCCTAATAACGAACTTTTACGCAATGTTAAGGTTGATGCGGGGGCATGGTATCGAACGCCAAGCCGTTTGTTGATTTTTAAATGCTCAGAAAAATCAAAGTTGAATGCTGCAAATGCTTCGTCGTCGTTGCTCATAATGGTTATCAAAAAATAAAATAAATGGTTTTTATGTAGGGGAAATACTACATAAAGGTTAGTTTAGAAACGCCTTTTTTTAAAGGCGTATCAGAAAATTATTTGGTCGTTTTCAGAATTGAGATAAGACTGAATCAGAAACCAAAGACAAGTCATTCGATTTAATGCCTATACCGCTTGGAAGGCTCATCGCATTCTGCGACAGGTAGATGTTAAAGGTGTATAAAAGCATAGAGTTCTATTAAGAAATAAACTATTGAAAATTTTCGAGATAAATAGGTTAAACGATAAATGGAAAAACGATGCGTAAACAGATAATTTACCAAGCAGTAACGGCTGCAGAGCTGCCATTTACAGAATGGTTAGACATACAGACTTTGGCAAAAGTGGAGCTAAGTTCAGAGGAAGAGCTTTGCCCTATTGAGGCGGCATTTACTCAAGGTCAGTCTCCAGGTTGGCGGGCATCGCAATCCGGCGAGCAAGTAATTCGCTTATTGTTTGACGATGTACAACACATTCGACGTATTCAGCTTGAATTTCAAGAAGACCAGTGGCCACGCACGCAAGAGTTTGTATTGCGCTGGTCATCTGATGGTGGGCTGTCTTATCAGGAGATTGTGCGTCAGCAATTTAACTTTAGTACGCCAGACGTTAGTCGAGAACGTGAAGATTACTCAGTCGATCTGGTGGCGCTGACGACATTAGAACTCAGAATTATTCCTGATATCAGTGGTGGCGATGCGCGAGCATCGTTGGTACAACTGCGTATTGCTTAACGCTACTGGCTCAGCAGTTCTTTATAACTAGACAATAGGGCTTTCAGTTTTGCGGCCTGATTTTCTCGTGTTTCTTGCATCCAGTCGGGAACGTTGAGTGACTTGGCCTTGTTTTCCCATTTGCTAACGGCCTGTTCGTCGCCGATACCGATAGCTGCCTCATAAAGTGAGGCGATCACCCAATAATGGCTATTAATGTCCTGCGTATTATTGACCAGCGGTGTCGCATAGCTGATGACTTCGCGTCTGACACGATTGGCGATAACAAAGTCGGCGATGGCCTCATCCTTCTCGCCATGTTTGATGGTTTCAATCGAGCGGATATTTAACAAATAAGCCAGATTGATGCCATTGTAATAATCCTGCTTTAAATAAAAACCGCGCTCCAGTGCTGCGATACTTTCATTTAAACACTGCATCTCCTGGCATTCTTCCCATAAACGTTTGTGAATGACGCCCCATAAACCAAGCGTTTCTGGGTTATTGGTACTTTCGGGTTTGAGTTCCTGCAAAATTGAGCGTGCTGCTTTAAGTGCATCAACGGTATTGGGTTGCATGCTTTTATAAGTGGCTAACGCCAGCTGTTGTAGTACAAACGAGTCTTTCGGTCGTAGTTTTCTAACTTCTTCCAATAATGTGCGTGCGGCAGCAAAGTCGCTGGCGTTGATTCTATCAAGCGCCGCATCCAGCATGCTTTTGGCGCTGGGATTGTCATCGCCGACGATATTGGCTACTTCGGAAGAGGTGGCTGCGTTGACGGCCGATTTTACCTGGGTAGCGGTTTCTTCAAGTTGGGGCGGCTGAAGATTGGGCAAAAAAGTGTAAACCGGGCTATCAAGCTGGGGCTTGTTCATGATGGTCTGGATAGCGGCTTTTAATTCCGCGATCAGTCGTTTGGCCTCTTTGAAAGAAACGCCTTGTTCGCCGAGATGTTCATAATTGCGAATTACGATATGGCCAAGATCAAATGGGTATTTGAATTGTTTTTCGGCCAGTACAATCGTGGTATGAGGTCTTAACGCGTACCTTACGCCTAGCTCGAAAGCGGCATTGACGTTGTAAGTGGAAAGGTCGGCAATCACAAGGTCGGCTTTTAACAAGCGCTCATACATGGGGGCATCAATAGTGCCGGAGTGGATGATCTCGTCGGCGCGTACACATTCCAAGCCCGCAGCATCAACGGCTTCTTTAATGACTTCGTAAGAAGCATCAAGGTCCAATACACGACCATCGGTATAGTCGGTTTTTTTTCCGTAGCCCTGAATCACAAAACAGGTCGCCATGTCGTTCTCCAAAAAATTATTCTTATTTTTTGCCAAATGCTTTCAGGCTGCCTTGAGATAAAAACAATTTATCAAATACCTTCAAATGCACTTTCGCGAGTACTGAACCCACTACCACCATGCCCAAGCCAATCAGGACTTCCTGAATGGTTTTTCGGTACTGGAATACCTGCAATACCGGTTTCCATAAAGTAGTTCCGAGAACGATCAGGAATAAGCCGGTTAATAGATGTCCCCATGTTGTCGAAAGAGGCACCGACCACCATTGGACGCTCAAATAAGCCAATAGCCATAATATCGCGGCGGCAATACCGTAACCGATGGTTTTTAGCGTTTTTGACAGTAGCCAGACTCGGAAGAATAAGCGATCGGCGACACGGAGCTGGCGCAAAATGGGCGTATCGTTGCCTGGTTTTTGCAATTCAGGTTCGATTTCGAGGAAAGTCCAGGCTTGAGTTGATGCTTCTTTTGTTGCGAAACCCAGCGTGTTGACGGGGTTGTTTAGTGCATATTCGGTCATTCGATAGGCGCTGGTCATCAGTGCATAAGCTTCGGCATCGGAAAAGGAATCAAGATCGGTACGCACGGTTGCCAATTTTTTCTGGACTTCACGTTGAATACCGTAAGGTAGAGCGGGAGTATCGGGGGTGGATTCGCTCGGATCGTTGCAACCAAGCCAATCAACCGGCTGGCTTTCAAGTCCTTGCCTGAGGTGAATAAACAACAAGCCCTGGAGCAAACCGGAGCGTTTTCGAGCATCCAGTTCTCGAAACTGGCTTTCGCGAATACGCGCCTGCAATATGCTGTTGGCGCGCAATGGGACGCCAAGTACACCTTTGCTTGGATCGTCCTGGGCGTCCATTTGCCCGCTGGCATCACTCACCAGAAGCACATTACAGCCTTGCTCTAATAGCGCGGCAGTCCCTTGGTTGTCATGGACGCCGCCATCGACCAGTCGGACAATCTTGTCCGGATATAGTTCGCTCAGGGGCAGCGGTTCAAACAAACCGGGAACACAGGACGATGCCGCGACTGCATCACCCAAACGCACGTTTTGATGGGCGGGCGGTGCATCTTGGTAATACAAACGTCGTAACCGATAATTGGGGTCAATTTGCGAGCCTGCACCGGCTGGGGGTTCGCCCATCCAGGTGGTGGTAAATTGCCAGTTATGGCCGGTATTCAGTGGTGTAGCATTAAGAACCAGAATGGGAATTTTTGCCGCACGTCGCCAGTTTTGTTCTTTGGGTGAAAAACCCTCCTGTTCGCCTTGCGGTTGAATTTTCAGTTCGTTGATAAACAGCTTTGCGGGCGCGGTCGATTCGCCGGATTGCGTTAACGGTTTAACACGGGAGAAGATTTTCTCTTCGTAAAGCTCGCCCAGCCGGTTGGTGCGCGAGTAATCTTGGGAATAAATCATTTTGGCATTGACCAGCCATTCAGATAACACCTGCACTCTGACGTTAGTTTGCACGCCGTCGAGAAAGTCCTTTTCCACGCGTTTCACAATGGCAATGTAGTCTTCACGGGTGATGTCGGCATCAGCTTTGGCTTGCAACAAGTTGCGTACTTCCAGGTAATAATGCGCTCCGATAATGGAGCCACCGGACACGCAGGACAGATATTCGACGTTACGGAGCAAATCCAGTTCCGCCAGTTTTGCCAGCATGCCGATATGAAACAACGAAGCCCGAAAGCCGCCGCCAGAGAGAGCCAGGCCGACTTTGCCTTTGAGTAAGGCATCCAGGCCGGCGGCACGATTACCGAGAAAATCTTCCAGCACCAGTCGGGCTTCGGCGGGTGTGTGATGTTTGTTTTGGAGTTGAAGCAGTCTGGCCAGTTGGCGAGCCGTGGTTTCCCACTCCCATTCGGCAACATTGGGCAAATCAGCGGCTTGTTTGAGCCATTCTCCAGCTTCGATATATCGCTCTAAGCCAAAATAAGCCTCCGCGATAGTGACCGGATACCACCATTGCTTGGGATCGGTCAGTGTTGGTACTACAGCAATAATGTCTTCCCGAATTTTTCTGGCATGCTTGATTTTAGCGAGTCGATCAGAGTCATTGGATTCCAGATCGGCCAGAATATCTTCAATGAAAGCGGCATTTATGCCGGTGTAGCCGAAGTCATTGGCAACGCCTTGCTTGTAGCCATGGGCAAAGTAGGCCAAAGACGTTTCCAAATAACTACTTTGATTGGTTAGTTCCCACTTGCGTTTGAAAATAGAGCCGACTTGACCGAGTGTTTCCTGGTCTTTGGTAGCGCTTTTGGCATTGAGATCAAGATTATCCAGGCTCCTTAATATTTCCAATGCGCGGTCAAGTTTGTCCAAAGGATTGAGATCGGGGTCTTTGTAGGTGCTTAAGCTAAGCAGTTGTGTCAATTTTCGTGCAAGGGTTTTATCTGTATCCGATGCAGTAATGCGCTGTTGGTTTCTTTCCAGGATGCGCCGAGCTAAGCCAAAGGCTCGCTCTTGCTGGAGGGCTATGGCTAAGTCCAATAAGTTTTTGTTATCGATAGGTTCGCCGGCAAGGATTTTGCTGGCGGCCTCAACATTGGCACTGGCTGGTTTGCTCATAGTGATTACCTCGTTTATTAGTTTTATGGGTGGTAATGTTTATTCAGTGTTTGCTTAGCCCTGGGCGTTTGCAATCATATTCCGTTTATTGATGCTAATGTAAGCTGTGATTATGGGGTATCAGTGGGTAGTTGCTTGGTTTGACGTTCGTTTCTTTGTTCATCGTCTTTGTCAGCGATATTGCCGCGGAGCTTGAGTAGGTTTTTTAATGCGCCGTACCAGAATGGGGCGCCTAAACTCAGTAGAAATACTGAAAGCACAATGCCTGCAGGATTGCTTTGCTGCCAGCGATTTAGCCAGTCTTTGGTGTTTTCAGGGACGTCAATGACGCCCAGATTCTGCAGTGCTTTTAATTCCTGTTTTGCGTTGGCTGCATTAGTTGTAGATATGCCTTCGCGGCTAAAGCCTTGTTTGTCTAACGCAAAGGCTTGTGCAACCAATGAATTGCGCAAGCCGTCATCTATAGACAAGCGGTTAATGATATCCAGAGTATCCAGCTGAATGGTCAGTACCACCGCAATTGAGCATATCACGGTGATGACGCGAGTGCTGGCGGTAAATCTATCCGAGACGCGATCAATGGTCTGGTCAAACCAGCTGTTGATTTTCGCAAGAAATTTGCTATTGGCCTCCTGTATCAAAGCGATGCTATGGCGTACGTTGGTGGCGAGTTTTGGATTCGTAAGTTCCAGTTGCAATGCAGTAGCTCTTACTTTGTCCAGGATTGCAGCCGGATCAGAGATATCGTTTTTGGACAATATTTGCAGGAGTACAGGTTGAACGTTGTCAGCTATGACATGCTGGGCATTGCCGGCGGCGATATCCATCAATAATTTGGTCAACTCCTCTCGGTGTATGGTGGTGCCGGGCCGTTGCGAAATGTTACTGATCAGCGGATGTGTCAGCACGGCGCTGGCAATTTGATCGGCAATTTGCCGTTCCAGTCCGGGATCAATCTGCTGCAGTAAATCGCCAATGCCGCGTAATAAATGTTTGCCACGGGTGTTTAATAAAGCGGTGACGAATTGGGTCAATACCGTCACTGCCATACTGGCGATCAGCATGATGACAGTAATGCCTAATAAAATATCGATGGTTTTCAGCATGTCTATTTCCTCGGATAGCCTAAATTATTGGAATAACTGACTCGAATTCGACTCAGGAGAATTTATTTAGGGCAATTATTCACCATAATTGCCGCGTATCCAGCCAAATCACCTGTCCTTTTCTTTTTCTTACTTCTTCAACCATGTGTGCCGTACCGCCAACGCGGCCCTTGCCGCTGCCATCCCACAGGCAAATTAATCTGACTTTATCTTTGCTATAAAAGAAAGCGCTTTCGAGTAGCCAAAGGTTACATCGTTCGTAAGCGTTCATTTGATCAGCTAACGGTCCAAGTGTTTCGGGTGCGTTAAGAGGGTGAGAATCTAGTTTTTGAATGATAGCGTGATAGCGTGCCAGCCAGTTAGCATGACCAGGTATGACGGAGTTTTTGATGAACTCTGCTTCTTCAAACGGTTGCAGTAACTGCAGCTTTACCCCTTTTTGTTGGCAAGCTTCAGCGAACAGGATATCTCCGCCGTTGGCGCCTTGGGTCAGTCCCAGGTCCTGATCGTCGGCGCCAAATTGATCAAGCGTTTTGGCAATTTGTTGGGCAGCGATGCTCTCTTTACTTTTGGGGAAACGAGGCGGGCTGCGATCAGGGGCATCTATCAAGTGACCACTGAATAAAAAAACCTGTCGAGGTTGCCAGGGTTGGTCCGTTGGTGATGGCTGGACATAGTGAGCGGGGGTAATGCTCATCGCTTGGGATCTCGTGCGGCAAAAGGAATAGATTACACATTGGGTGCAATGTACTGCAGCTGTTTATATTTCACAATAACTCACTACATCGCCTTACATGTGTTTGGCTAAATTAATAGAGTTAAGCTGTATGGGGAACGGTTATTGTTGCAAAACGATAATGCAATCTATACAATGCGCGGCTCTTAAGGACAAGAATCCAAATATTGTTGATGTTGAAAGTTTAAGGTGGGCTGGCTGAGTGGTCGAAAGCGGCGGTCTTGAAAACCGTTGAACCGTAAGGTTCCTGGGGTTCGAATCCCTAGCCCATCGCCAAATTAAAAAGGGGCATGATTTTAATCATGCCCCTTTTTTTGTGTCTTAAATTTACCGTTATATAAAATCAGTGATTTGCCCGTTTGCATCGGCTTGGTAAATGATAGCTGCCGGCTTGAAATCGTCTGAGTAGGTCCCAATGTTACTAATAACTTTATATTTGTTATACAGAGGTAACTTACTATGCGGATGGATAAATTAACCAGTAAATTCCAGGCGGCATTGGCGGATGCGCAGAGTCTTGCCTTAGGCAAAGATCAGCAATTCATTGAACCTGTCCATGTCATGCTGGCTTTACTGGATCAGGAAGGCGGCAGCATCAAGCCATTGCTGACACAATTGAGTGTGAATGTTGGTGTTTTGAGAGGCGAGCTGTCAAAAGAGCTTGAGCGAATAGCCACAGTTAGCGGTTCCGGTGGCGATGTGCAAATCTCCAATGAATTGTCGAGATTGTTAAATGTGACCGATAAACTGGCACAAAAACGTAACGATAAATTCATTTCCAGTGAGCTGTTTTTGTTGGCGGCTTTTGAAGAGAAAGGAGTGTTGCAAGACACCTTGAAGAAAGCCGGACTCAATAAACAACAGATAGACAAGGCCATCGATGCGATGCGCGGCGGTCAGGCAGTTGATGATGCCAATGCTGAAGATCAGCGCCAAGCTTTAAATAAATACACCATCAATCTTACCGAACGTGCCGAGCAAGGCAAGTTGGATCCGGTGATTGGTCGGGATGATGAAATTCGCCGCACCATTCAAGTGTTGCAACGGCGTACCAAAAATAATCCGGTATTAATCGGTGAGCCTGGTGTCGGCAAGACGGCGATTGTCGAAGGCTTGGCACAACGTATTGTCAACGGTGAAGTTCCCGAGGGGATAAAAGGTAAACAAGTATTGTCATTGGATATGGCGGCATTGATTGCCGGAGCCAAGTTTCGCGGCGAATTTGAAGAGCGTTTGAAAGCGGTTTTAAATGACCTGGCCAAGCAGGAAGGCCAGGTTATTTTGTTTATCGATGAGCTGCATACTATGGTGGGTGCCGGCAAGGCCGAAGGCGCAATGGATGCCGGCAATATGTTGAAACCTGCGTTGGCGCGCGGTGAATTGCATTGCGTGGGAGCAACAACGCTGGATGAATACCGCAAATACATTGAGAAAGATGCGGCATTAGAACGGCGCTTTCAAAAAGTGTTGGTGGATGAACCCAGTGTGGAAGACACCATTGCGATTCTTCGCGGCTTAAAAGAAAAGTACGAAGTTCATCATGGCGTCGATATTACCGACCCGGCTATCGTTGCGGCGGCGCAGTTGTCGTATCGCTATATTGCTGACCGGCAATTGCCGGACAAAGCCATCGATTTGATTGACGAGGCGGCCAGCCGCATTCGTATGGAAATCGACTCCAAACCAGAAGCCATGGATAAGCTGTATCGACGATTGATTCAGCTGAAAATCGAGCAGGTAGCACTTAAAAAAGAATCTGATTCAGCCTCTAAAAAACGCCTGGAAATTTTGGAAGAAGAAATCACTGACTTGGAAAAAGAGTATTCCGATCTGGAAGAAATTTGGAAGGCTGAAAAAGCGTCGCTGCAGGGTTCTGCGTCTATTAAAGAAAAACTCGAACATGCCAAAACCGAGTTGGAAGCAGCCAGTCGCGCCAATGATTTGGCACGAATGTCTGAGTTGCAATACGGCATTATTCCGGCGCTGGAAAAGCAATTGAGTTCTGCCGCACCGGCTGAAGAGCAAAAAATGACCTTGTTGCGTAACAAAGTCACTGAAGAAGAAATTGCCGAAGTGGTGTCGAAGTGGACAGGCATTCCGGTGTCGAAAATGATGGAAGGCGAGCGCGATAAGCTATTGCGCATGGAGCAAGAATTAGGCAAGCGGGTGATTGGTCAGGAAGAAGCACTAAAGGCGGTGAGTAATGCGATACGCCGTTCCAGAGCAGGCTTGTCGGACCCCAATCGTCCCAATGGGTCATTTTTATTCCTGGGCCCTACCGGTGTTGGTAAAACCGAGTTGTGCAAGGCATTGGCAGAGTTTATGTTTGATACCACCGATGCCATGGTGCGAATCGATATGTCCGAGTTTATGGAAAAACACTCTGTGGCGCGCTTGATCGGTGCGCCTCCGGGCTATGTCGGTTATGAAGAGGGCGGCTACTTAACAGAGCTGGTCAGGCGTAAACCCTATTCGGTGATTTTGTTGGATGAAGTTGAAAAAGCGCATCCGGATGTTTTCAACGTGTTGTTGCAGGTGCTGGATGATGGCCGTTTGACTGATGGACAGGGTAGAACCGTGGATTTCAAAAATACTGTGATTGTGATGACTTCAAATCTGGGGTCGGATCGTATTCAGGAATTATCCGGCGAGGCGAATTATAACGAAATGAAAGCCTCCGTCATGGAAGTGGTGGGTAGGCATTTTCGACCTGAGTTTATCAATCGTATTGATGATGTAGTGGTGTTTCATCCGCTCGGTCGCAGTCAAATTCGCGCAATTTCTGCGATACAGATCGACTACTTACGCCATCGCCTCGCAGATCGGGATATTGGTTTTACTATCACTGATGGGGCGCTGGATGTATTGGGTGAAGCCGGATTTGATCCTGTCTATGGCGCAAGGCCAATGAAACGGGCCATTCAGCATCAACTGGAAAATCCATTGGCTCAGGATATCTTGTCAGGACGCTTTATTGCCGGTGATATCATCAAGGTTGATGTGTTAAATGATGAACTGGTGTTTGCCAAAGGCGAGTGAGGCTGTAGCGTTGCCAAGAAGAACTCGAAAGACACGAGGCAAGGGGTACTGAATTTCTTGTTCCTTGTGTCTTTCGCGGCTAAGCCGGACGCAACAATCAGCTTGCGTCTGGTTTGCTTTTCTCTTTGAGTAAATCGCGTATTTCCGTTAACAATAATTCTTCTTTGGAAGGCCCTGGTTCTGGTGTCGGCGCTTTTTCTTCTTGCTTTTTGAGCTTATTGAGTAGTTTAACCACCATGAAAATGGCGAAGGCAATAATTGTAAAATCAACCGTTGTCTGGATAAAGTTGCCATAGTTCAACGTGACCGCGGGGACTTTGTCTTCGGCTTCTTTGAGTGTTACGGCCAGCTTAGTGAAATCAACCCCACCTATTAATAAGCCTATCGGCGGCATGATTACGTCGGCGACCATCGACGATATAATCTTGCCGAATGCCGCGCCGATAATGATACCGACCGCCATATCGACGGCATTGCCTTTGATCGCAAATTCTTTGAATTCTTTTAATATACTCATAAGTAATCTCCCGGATTTTATCTCAAAAAGGCGCCATGCCGAGCTGGCCGGCGCCCGGCAAACTATGAACAAAATCGCAAAGTAAGTCCAGTTTAAATCTTTGCTGAAGCGGTGGGAAAGGGTTGTCTTTTAACTGTCACAAAAAGGTAACGTGAAGACTGCTAAAATCAAGCTTCAGTATTTTGGGTGAATGTATGTCAAGTTTTACTATTCTCGTAGTTGAAGATGAAGAAGCCATCAGATCCATGTTAGTTATGGTGCTTGAGCAGGCAGGTTTTAATGCTATTGCCGCAGGCGATGCACAAGTGGCTCAGTCCGTGCTGGATGATACCGTCCCGGATTTGATCATTCTGGATTGGATGTTACCAGGCATTAGCGGTGTCGAATGGGCCAGACGGCTTAAAAAAGAATCCGTTTATCAGGATATCCCCATCATTCTCCTAACGGCTCGCGGCGAAGAAGAAGACAAAATCAGAGGGCTTGAAGTCGGTGCCGATGATTACATGACCAAACCGTTTTCGCCCAAAGAATTAGTTGCCCGGATTCGCGCCGTTTTGCGCAGAACCAGTAAACTCCAGGGCGATGGTTCGATTACCTTAGGCGATCTGGTGCTGGATAGTGAGCAGCATCGGCTCAGTATTGCCGATAAATTACTGGATGTGAGTCCTACCGAGTTTCGTCTGATGCAGTTTTTTATGACGCATCCTGATAAAGTATTCAATCGTACACAGCTACTGGACCAGGTTTGGGGGCGCAGTGTTTATATTGAAGAACGCACTGTGGACGTGCATATTCGACGCTTAAGAAAAATTCTTGGTGAATACGGTCGGGAAGATTTAGTGCAAACCGTAAGGGGCTTTGGTTATCGCTTTTCCTTGGTGGATAGCGGTTCATCAACAGAGACAATTCAGGACGCGTCGCTACTTAATTAATGAAAGGTTATGGAAGTCTGGCAAAAAGAGATAGTCAATGCGCTGTTACTGTTCCTTGCAGTGGTCATTATTGGTGCTTTTACTGGTTTTTTTCTGCCATTGCTATTACTGCTGACATTGTATTTGTTAAGCCGGCAGATTTATCAAATCAATCGCTTTGAAAACTGGATAAAAACCGGTGGGCGCGGCAAATACCCAAAAGCCTCCGGTGTATGGGAAGAAATCTATTACCACGTCTATCGCATCAAGAAGAATGAGCGACGCCGAAAAAAGAAGCTTAGCAAGATAATCGATCAATTTCGCCAATCCACTGAAGCCCTCCCTGATGCCGCAGTCGTCCTGGGTGATAACGAGGAAATACAGTGGATTAACAAGGCGGCGAGGGATGTACTGGGCTTGCAGCAGACTGATCGCGGTCAGCGCATTCCCAATCTGATTCGTTTTCCCGAGTTCATTCAATTTCTCAAAGTTAAAAATTACAACGAAGTTGTATTTTTACCCTCACCTGTCAATAAACGCATCAACCTGGAAGTCCGAATCGTTAAATATGGTGCGGGCTTAAGGTTGCTGTTGGCAAAAGATGTCACGCAAGTTCAGAAAATTGAAAACATGCGTAAAGACTTTGTTGCCAATGTCTCCCACGAGTTGCGAACGCCGTTGACAGTGCTTAGAGGTTATCTGGAAACACTTCAGGATATGGATGAAGGCGACTCGCCATTGTTGACGACCTCATTAGTGCAGATGCAGGGACAAACCGATCGCATGCAGCATCTGGTCGATGATTTACTTTTGCTTACCCGACTAGAAACGCAGCAAAAGAAGGCTGAATGCGTTGATGTTCCGAGACTCTTAAACCAGATTTGTACCGAAGTTGATGCATTGGGGCACTCCACAAATCGACTCAAATTAACCTTGCAGACGGACGTCCATATTATGGGCAACGAGCAGGAATTACGTAGTGCCTTTACCAATCTGGTCAATAACGCATTGAAGTATTCTCCAGAGCAATCAGCAGTTAAAATTGTTTGGTTGGCATCTGAGGAAGAAGTCATTCTGGAAGTGGTTGATGAAGGAGAAGGGCTGGCGTCCACCGATATTCCGCGAGTGACAGAGCGCTTCTATCGGGTAGAAGTCAATCGCAGTAAAAAAGTCAGCGGTACCGGTCTGGGTTTGGCTATCGTCAAGCATGTGCTGATGCGGCATGATGGTCATCTGCAAATCACCAGTGAATTAGGTAAAGGCAGTCGTTTTAGTTGTTGTTTTCCGAAAAAGCGTATTTGTACTTAAGGCATTCCGGCATTGGTTGCCTAGGTATTTAGTTGCTTAGTCGCTTTCATACAACTTTTTGTTGCGAGCAGGCAAACGTCTAAAGTTTTTCGGAGCTGAGTAAATTCGCGGGCTTAGGGCAGCATAGAGTGTTCCGTTAAGCAGAAAAGCGATTTTAAAACCACTGTTTTTGTCTCGATAATCAAAAAAATCAATAGGCTGTAACGATGTCTTCTATTAAAATCTAACTGTGTAGGGTGTCGATTTTTACCTTTTGTTAGTGATTCCCATTTTTTTAAAAGCTAGTCTGAGGACCTTAATTATGATAAAAAAACACTTACTTGCCTTGGCTGTCGCTGGCGTTGGCATTATTCCTTTAGTGGCACATGCAGGCGATTACAAAGATGACCGCTGGTATGTTGCACCCTTCGGCAGTTATGTGAAACCCGGCGGTGATCGTGATGCGAAAGATGGTTGGGGCGGTGGATTAGGCATCGGCAAAGTTATCAACGAACATTTCAACGTCGAGTTGAGAGGTTTTTATCAAGGTCTGAGCACTGACGGTGGTCGTAATGGTCGTTGGGATCTGACTGGTGGTACTGCTGAAGCTCAATACTTTATCTACCGTGATAAATTCTCTCCATATACAGTACTCGGATTGGGTGCTATGAACTCAAGCACAAACGGCGACAGCGGCACTGGCTTTATCGGTGAAGCGGGCGCAGGTTTTACTTATGAGTTATGCGACAACTTCTTGCTGCGTAGTGACGTTCGTTACCGTTACAACAACAACTTCAATGCTAAGTTGCAACCAGGTACTGACGAATTTCATGACTTAGTGGTCAACGTTGGATTTGTCGTGCCATTTGGCGCAAAACATAATGCTGCTCCTAAACTGGATATTCCAGTAGCAGCTACCCCGGCAGCAGTTGCGCCGGCGCCAAGTTGTTCAACACTGGACAGCGATAACGACGGTGTAAATGACTGTGATGATGCTTGCGCAGGTACTATTGCCGGTGCCAAAGTTGACGTTCATGGTTGCCCAATCAGTCTGCAACTTAAAGGTGTTAACTTCAAAGTTGATTCTGCAGTACTGACGCCTAGCGCAAAAACTATTTTGGATCGCGTAGCGCAAGACTTGATTAACTTCCCACAAAAGAATGACATCGAAGTTCATGGTCACACCAGCAGCGAAGCTAGTGATGCGCACAACTTGAAGTTGTCACAACGTCGTTCACAATCAGTGGCTAACTACCTGAAACAAAAAGGTGTAACCAATAAATTGTTTGCAAAAGGTTATGGCGAAAAACAACCTATTGCTGACAACAGCACTGAACAAGGTCGTGAATTAAACCGTCGCGTTGAGTTGGTGTGGGGTAACTAATACCCGCAAGCGTGTCGATTAAAAGCCCGCCTTAATCGGCGGGTTTTTTTTGCCCGTAATTTTTGTAATGGCATTTTCAAAAAACTGAGTCTTTCCTTCGTGGTAAAAAAAGCTGTAGATGTGACTATTAAGTTATTCCTTTGCGGTAACAACCGGGGGACATGCCGAAGGAGCGTTTGAATGCTTTACTAAATGCAGATACGGAATCATAACCACAACGCTCTGCCACTCGTTCGACGGTCATGCCTGATTCTTTCAGCCAACTTGAGGCAATTTGCATGCGCCATGTTGTCAGGTATTCGATGGGCGAACTGCCTAACAAATGGGTAAATTTTTCAGACATTGCTGTTTTAGATAGTCCCGCATGAGAACAAAGCGAGGTCATGGTCCAAGGTTGCCAGGGCTGTTGATGAATCAACCCGAGTACCGTTTCCAGTCTGCGATCCTGCATTGCGACAAATACGCCTTGGTTTATCAGTTCCTGTTCAATGCAATGTCGCATAACCAATACAAAAATGCCATCGCATAAGCGCTCTATTACTGAGAAACTGCCGAAGCGATTGCCAGCAGCTTCTTTGATGATGAGCTGTATCAAGTTGGACAGTATTTCTCCGGCGTCAGCCTTTTTGATAACGATTTCGGCCGGTAAGGCTTGCCAGATTGCCGAATTCGGCATGCTGAGCTCAATCAATCCGCAGACAAACCCGACTGGGCCTTCCTCCCAAGTGGCTGCCCTGGCGTCGGTGGTATCAAAAGGCACCTCATGTGGACTGTAAGAAAGATAATGTTTTTCCGCGTGCGGCAAAAATAAAACCAAATCGCCGGCGTCCATTTTTAGCGGAGGCTCCCAGGTCGGTGAATGCGCCCAGCCTTCTCCCTTACCTAATAAATGAAACCAGATCGCGGTATCGGAATTGTGATCCATCAGCCAGCGTCCGCAAACGCCACCCGAA
>JABFRC010000029.1 GCA_013141375.1 Methylococcaceae bacterium
TCCTTTCTGCTGCCCGCATGCGCCAGGCGGTGAAGCCCGCTGTGTCGGCGCCTTAACAATCGGTGAGGGAATCACACGTAACGTCGCCTACTATGTGATAGCTCATGCTGCAAAATTCGTTCGTCCCGGTTCGGTACGGATTTATTCCGATGAGCTCACTGTGTTACACAATGTGGCTTTTCTTACGCCCGCAGGTCACATTGTGTTGATCGCGCTCAATGATGGCGTAGAAGCTCAAACATTTAACATCCAGTTTCAAGGCAACAATGCCGTTGCCACCTTGCCTGCGGGCACGGCGGCTACTTTTGTTTGGCGGACTGAATAAAATCATCGTTTCCACGCACATTCTTTTTTACTAATAGCAGAATCAGTATGAGAAGAAGCGGCTAAGAATTCACTTAACCTGATAAATGCAATTTATGGCTGTACAGTGCTGGAATTTGCAAATCAATTCTTCAGGGACATAGACGGAAAATCAACAAATTCTGGGCAACTGCTCCCCGCTTAATAAGTCCAACACGCGACTGACGCCCATTGCGGTTTGCAGCGTGAGCATGCCCCGAGCATGTATTGATTTAACATGACCTATCCGGCAAGCCTGCTGACCAAGTGGATGTTGGCGCAAAATAGATAAACAATGTTCGGTTTCATGCTCGGGAACGAAAATTACAAACGCGCCTTCGTTGGCGATATAGACCGGATCAAAGCCTAAAATTTCGCAGGCGCTGTTGACGTCCTGGTTAACAGGCAGCGACGCTTCATTAATTTCAAAATGCTGTCTTGCGGTGTTGGCAAGCTCTATCAAGCCAGATGCCAGACCGCCTCGGGTCAGATCGCGCAAGCAATGGATTTCAACGCCGGCTTGCAGCAATTCCTGCACTAAACCGGAAAGATCGGCGCAATCGCTCTCAATGCTGTGCTCAAAATTTAAGCCTTCGCGTTCCAGCATCACGGCAATGCCGTGTCTGGCTAAGTCGCTGTTTAAGATAATGCTGTCGCCGACTTGAATGTTGCCGGGGTTAACATCGACGTTGTCGGCAATAATGCCGATGCCTGCGGTATTGATGAACACACCGTCGCCTTTGCCGTTATCGACCACTTTGGTATCGCCGGTCACAATCAGCACGCCCGCTTGCGCTGCGGTTTGCTGCATGGATTGCACAATGCGTTTAAGGTCGGCTATTGCAAAGCCTTCTTCAATAATCAGCGAGCAGGTCAGGTACAACGGCTTGGCGCCGCTCATCGCCAGATCGTTCAAGGTGCCGCAAACTGCGAGTTTGCCGATGTCGCCGCCGGGAAAAAATAGCGGCTTCACCACATAAGAATCGGTGGTGAGGGCAATCTTAGAACCATTGATATTGACGACGGCGCTGTCGTGCTTTTGGTTAAGAATGGGATTGCTAAAAACCGGCTGGATGATGCTATCAAGCAATTGCTGCATCAACCGGCCGCCACCGCCGTGCGCCATGACGATTTGTTCGTATTGCAGCGGCAGTGGGCAATTAAGTTCTAAATCAGACATGTTGATAACGACGGTAACGAAAATAAGCGGCGCAGGCGCCTTCGGAAGACACCATGGTAGCGCCAAGCGGATGCTCGGGCGTGCAGCGGGTGCCGAATTCAGGGCATTGCGCGGGTTTGATTATGCCTTGCAGCACTTCACCGCTGCGGCATTCGGCCGGTTCCTGAGTATTAATATTTGCGACCGAAAACCGCTGTTCGGCATTCCAGTCGTTGTATTCGGCGGTTAAGGCCAAACCGCTGGCGGCAATATTGCCTAGCCCGCGCCAGGGTCTGTCGACGATATTAAATACGCTCTGCATCAGCTGCTGCGCGGGCAGATTACCTGGCTCTTTCACCACGCGGCGGTATTCGTTTTCAACTTCACACCGGCCTTCTTCCAGTTGCTTAATGCACAAATAAATTCCCTGCAAAATATCGACCGGTTCGAAACCGGTGATAACGATGGGCATCTTAAAGTGCGCGGCAAGCGGCAAATATTCGTGATAACCCATAATCGAACAGACATGCCCTGCCCCGAGAAATCCTTGGACTTGGTTATTGGGTGAATTCAGCAACGCTTCCATTACCGGCGGCACGCGCACATGACACACCAGCAGCGAGAAATTTTTTAACGCTAATTGCTTAGCTTGATAGGCCAACAAAGCCGTCGCTGGCGCCGTGGTTTCAAAACCCACACCAAAAAACACCACTTGTTTATCCGGATGTTGTTGGGCAATCGTCAGTGATTCCATTGGCGAATAAACGATGCGAATATCTGCGCCTTGTGCCTTTAAACCTAGCAAGTCGTGATGCGAACCCGGCACCCGTAACATATCGCCAAACGAGCAGAAGATAACTTCCGGCAGTTGGGCAATTGCCAGCGCTTTATCGATATATTCGAGCGGCGTCACGCACACCGGACAACCGGGGCCGTGGATTAAGTTGATGGCCTCCGGTAATAACTGATCGATGCCGTATTTGATGATGCTATGGGTTTGCCCGCCGCACACTTCCATAATATTCCATGGCTTGGTAGTGATTGATGCAATCGCCACCACCAGTTTTTTGGCGGTTGCAGGGTCGCGGTATTCATCGAGATATTTCACTCTTCATTCCTAAATTCGTTCAACGCCTGAAAAGCCTGCAGACTGGCATGCGCCTCGTCTTCATCCAAAAGTGAGATGGCAAATCCGGCATGGACAATCACGTAGTCGTTGATGCCTGCTTCCGGCACATAGGCCAGGCTGATTTCTTTGGTGATACCGGAAAAATCGATTTGGCCTTTACGCGCTAAAGGATCTGTATCGTTTGTAAGGCTGATAATTCGACCGGGAACGGCTAAGCACATAATTTATCCAATATATTTGGTTGCATAAAGCTGGCCGACTGCCAGGCCGCCATCATTTGGGGGTATCTTTTCATGGCAGTACACAGTAAAGCCAGCCGTTTTTAATTTAGCGACTGCTTTTTCAACCAGGCAAGCATTTTGAAAACAGCCGCCGCTTAAGACAATCGATTGTTCACCGGCGCGCACAGCAACCGCGAGGATGATTTCTGCAAGGGTGTTGTGAAATTTGTCAGCAATTAAAGCCTTATTAATATGCTCATTAAATACCGTTCGCCCTGAGCTTGTCGAAGGGCTATTAGTGGACAGTTTAAAAATATCGTCTAACAACTGTTCCAACATTAATTGCCAGTCGATCACCAGTGGCTCTGTTTCGGTTAGTTGAAAATCGTAAAAGGCATCGGACTGGATCGCGTTAGTCGCGCAATTTTCCAAAGCCATAGCTGCCTGTCCTTCATAGTGATTGATCTGGCAAAGCCCAAGCAAGCTGGCGACCGCATCGAATATGCGGCCAACACTGGTGGTGGTTGGGCAGTTGATGTGTTTACTCAATGCTGATCCTAACAGCTGTAATTCCGGCTCCGAAAAAACAAGGCCGTTGCGGTCAAATGCGAGATCAGCAAGTATTTCGTACAACATTCCCAGCGCTGCACGCCTGGGTTCCTGAATTGCTTTGTAGCCTCCGGGCAATGCAAACGGCCGAAAATGCGCGTAACGCTGAAAACCTTTAGCATGCAGACACAAAAACTCTCCTCCCCACAACGTATTGTCGCTACCAAGACCGGAGCCATCCCAGGCAATGCCAAGCAACGGCGGCTCAAGATTGTGTTCTGCCATGCACGATAAAATATGCGCGTAATGATGTTGAACGGCGGCTGTTTTTAGCGACGGATTAACACAATGGGCTAAGCGTTCTGCGCTATGGCTGCTGGCATAATCGCTGTGCAGGTCATGTATTATTTTGACCGGTTTAATTTGATAAAAATCTTGCAGGTCGTTAACCGTTGCATCGAACTGGCGTTGTGTCGACGCGCTATCAAGATCGCCAAGATGCTGGCTTAACAAGATTTGTTTGCCATGACTAACGGCAACGGTATTTTTTAACTGCCCGCCGACTGCCAGCATATCCGGCACTGATTTTAACGTGATAGGTGTGGGCACATAACCACGGGCTCTGCGCAACACGGTGACCTTATCGCCAATCAGCCGGACGATTGAATCATCCAAAGGCCGCAGAATAGGGCGGTTGTGCATCAAAAAATAATCGGCAATCCCTGCAAGCTGTTCTAAGGCTTGGTCGTTATTGATGCAGATCGGTTCGTTGTGGCGATTGCCGCTGGTTGCGACTAACGGCGCGCCGAAATCATGCAGCAGCAAATAATGCAACGGCGAGTAGGCCATCATTACGCCAAGCAGTCTGTTTTCCGGAGCCACAGAATCAGCAATGGATTTTCCGCTCCGTTTTTTCAGCAACACAATCGGCGCGGCATAAGACATCAGTGCCTGCTGTTCAAGATCATTGATAAAGCAAAGTGCTTGCGCCGCTGCCAAATCCGCAACCATCAGCGCAAACGGTTTTTGCGGGCGATGTTTTCTTATTCTCAAGCGTTCAATCGCGTCCTGATTGGTCGCATCGACCAGTAACTGAAAACCGCCGATGCCTTTTATCGCAAGAATTTTTCCGGCACGTAAGTATTCGCCTGCCGCAAATAACACGTCATTTTGAGCGAGCGTATTGCCTGCATAATCCAGTAACTGCAGGGCAGGGCCGCAGTTCGGGCAGGCGATGGTTTGGGCGTGAAAACGGCGGTTATCGACAGCTTGATACTCGTGCTCGCAGTCAATACACCACTTGAATCCCGTCATCGTGGTTCGCTCACGATCATAAGGCTGATTCAGCATGATGCTGTAGCGCGGGCCGCAGTGGCTGCAACTGGTAAATGGATAACAGTAAAACCGGCTGGCCGGGTTAGAAATATCGCTGACGCAATCTGTGCAGATTGCTAAATCGGGCAATACAAACACCGATTTGTTGCCATCGATAGCGCTATCTTTAATCTGAAAATCAATAAAATGGGCAAGCGGCTGTTGGCTGATTGTTTGCGAGGCAATAACGGCCAACCGCGGAGCGTCATTGTTTAGGCGGTAAAGAAATTGTTGTTGCAAGTCGGCGTTGCCTTCAATGGCTATCGATAGTCCGTTAGCCGTATTTGCCACCCAGCCGTTTTGCGCGGTTTGTCTGGCAAGTCGAGCAATAAAAGGGCGCATTCCGATGCCTTGAATAACCCCATCAATAGTAATTAAAAGATGTTCTTTGTTAATTTTTAAGCCTATAGTCAAATGAGATAAGAAGTTATTCTATTGAAACATTAATGCTATAAAGCTAGCATTCGGTAGCTTATAAAAAGAGTGAGGCAGGGCGATAACATGCAACAGTTTATTCAGAATCTTGCAGAAAAAAATCAATATCAAGCAACGCACTTGCTGGAAATTCTAAGAGAAATACAGTCCCGCTACCATCACATTCCGGCTGATGCCATTGAACTATTGGCGCCGTTGTTGAACATCCAAAGAACCCGGATTATCAGTGTGGTCGAGTTTTACAGCTTTTTTACCGACAAGCCGCGTGGCCAATATGAGCTGTTGATCAGCGATTCCATTACCGATCACATGCTGGGCAAGCAGCAGCTGATGGATTATCTGGTCGACAAACTTGGCGTTAACATCGGCGGCGTTCGTAACGACGGCTTGGTTAGTCTGGATAATACCTCCTGCACTGGCATGTGCGATCAAGGCCCGGCCGGACTAATTAACGGTCATGCATTAACCCGACTCGATCAATCCAGAGTCGATGTAATCGCCGACTTGATTAACCAACAAATTCCCTTGGCCGACTGGCCCTCCGAGTTCTTTCAAGTAGACGATAACATACACAAGCCGGGCCTATTGTTGAATACCCAGATTGTGCATGGCGAAGCGCTTAAAACAGCATTCTCTAAAAGCCTAAAGCAAACCATGGTGGAACTCGATCAATCAGGTCTACGTGGTCGTGGCGGCGCCGGATTTAAAACGGCGATGAAATGGCAATTCTGTTCAGAAGAAGCCGAAACAGAACGCTATGTCGTGTGCAATGCTGACGAAGGCGAACCTGGCACGTTCAAGGATAGGGTGTTGTTGAACTCTTATGCGCATCAGGTGTTTGAAGGCATGACGCTGTGTGCTGCCATCATCGGCGCAAAACAGGGATTTTTGTATTTGCGCGGCGAATACCTGCATCTGGTCGATAAACTGCACAGTGTGTTGGATGAACGCCGAAAATTCGGCTTGCTCGGCAACAATATTCTTGGACGGCTGGATTTCGATATTGAAATTCGCTTAGGGGCTGGCGCTTATATCTGCGGCGAAGAATCTGCGTTGATTGAATCACTGGAAGGCAAGCCCGGCATTCCGCGCAATCGTCCGCCTTATCCGGTATCGCAAGGCTATTTAGGTAAGCCCACCGTCGTCAACAATGTCGAAACCTACTATGCTGCCGCGGCAATTGCCGTTAATGGCGGCGACTGGTTTGCCGGCGTCGGTACCGCAAAATCCAAAGGCAGCAAAATCCTCAGCATCTGTGGCGATTGTGCCAAGCCTGGCATTTACGAATACCCCTTCGGCACAAGCATTCAAACCATCCTGAACGATTGCGGGGCTTATGATGCATCGGGCGACGTATTGGGCGTGCAAATTGGCGGCCCGTCGGGCACGTTTATTTCCAACCAGGAATTTGATCGACAATTGGCCTTTGAAGATTTAGCCACTGGCGGCTCGTTCATCATCTTCAACAACAGCCGCAACATTCTCGATATTGTTAATAATTTTACCCACTTTTTTGCTCACGAAAGCTGCGGATTTTGCACGCCATGCCGGGTGGGTACGTCATTATTGAAAAAACAGCTGGATAAAATTGTCGACGGTCACGGCTCGGCCGGTGATGTGGTGGCGCTGGAAGAACTCTGCCAGTTGGTTAAAAACCATAGCCATTGCGGCCTGGGGCAAACGGCCGCAAATCCGGTATTGACCACCTTGGAACGGTATCCCGAACTGTATCAAAGCCAGTTGAAAAAGATAAGTTACGAACCCGGATTCGATCTGGACGGCGCGCTGGAAACCGCCCGACGCATGGCCCACCGCGATGATGCAGGCGCGCATTTAGCGCAAACCGATGTGGAGTGATCATGACTAAAACCATTACTATCGACGGCAACGCCATCCCTTTTGAAGACGGGCAAACCATTATGGAAGCAGCGACGGCGGCAGGTGTTTACATTCCGCATCTCTGCCATCATCCAGAATACACGCCGCACGGCAGCTGCAAGCTTTGTACGATCAAGGTCAACGGCAGAGTTTGTTCCGCCTGCACCTTTCCGGCCGCGGAAGGCCAGGATGTTCTCAACAACACCAAAGACCTGAATGACGACCGGCAGAAAATCACCCAGATGCTGTTTGTCGAAGGCAATCATTTTTGCCCGTCCTGCGAAAAAACCGGCAACTGCCAATTGCAGGCTGTGGCTTATTATTTGAATATGCTGGACGACCATTTCCCCCTGTTTTATCCCCACCGGAAAATGGATGCCTCGCATCCGGACGTATTGATCGACCATAACCGCTGCATTTTCTGCACGCTTTGCGTTCGCGCCAGTCAGCAGAAAGACGGCAAAGATGTCTTTGCCATCAGCGGCCGTGGCATCAACAAACATTTGATCGTCAACGCCGAAAGCGGCCAGTTAAAAGACACCGACCTTGAAGCAAGCGATCAGGCGGCCCATATCTGTCCCACCGGCGCTATTTTGATTAAACGTACCGGCTACACCGTGCCGATTGGCGAGCGCATTTACGATCACAAGCAGATTG
>JABFRC010000062.1 GCA_013141375.1 Methylococcaceae bacterium
AGCTCGAAGCGCCGTTAAAACGCATTATCATTGCTGGTGGCGGTCATGTCGGTAAGCGCTTGGCGCTGGCGCTTGAAAAAGATCATCAAGTTAAAATTATTGAAAAAGACCCCAGGCGTGCTAAAAAAATCGCCAATGATTTGGATCACACCGTTGTGTTGTTAGGTGATTGCGCCAATGAGTCGCTTTTGTTGGATGAGGCTGTCGATAGTACCGATTTGTTTTGCGCCATTACCGAAAATGACGGCGTTAATATAATCTCCGCCTCACTGGCTAAAAGCTTGGGTGCACGCAAGGCCATTTGTCTGCTCAATCATGTTTCTTACACCAAATTGTTGCCCAATACCGGTATTGATGTAGCTGTATTACCCAATCAAGAAACCCTCGGCAGTATTCTCAAGCATGTGCGGCGGGGTGATGTGGCACAAGTCAAATCCTTATGCGGAGGTACCGCCGAAGCGATTGAAGCAGTTGCTCATAACATGGATGGCGTAAATTCAGTGGTCGGACGCAGAGTTGATGCAATTGATTTTCCAGAAGGTATTGTCATGGGGGCGCTGATTCGTAACCAGCAAGTGATCTCCATTCACCATGAAACTCTGTTTGAAGAAGGTGATCATGTGGTGATGTTTGCCATGGACAAAAAGCTGGTCGGTAACATCGAGAAGAAGTTTCAACCACTTTAACAGGGTGATTGAAATGACATATTTGAACAATCCGCAGAATATATTGTTTACCGCGATACTTATCTACGCACTGAGTTTTGTTTTTTCTCGAAAGTGTTCAATAAACTTTAAATGATTCTATGAATGGTTTTTTTACTATTGTCCATATCTTTGGCGTAGCTGTTATGGTTTTCGGCGGCTTAATGTCGACTTGCCTGATAACTTCTAGTATCGCTGACGATGGTGCGACAACTGCTTTTTATCAAGGAACTTGGATTACTTTATTGTCTGGTGCCTTAATGTTTGTTTTGACAAGACATTCACCTAAAAAAGTATCTCGGAAAGCAGGTTTTTTGTTGGTAACGATGTGCTGGTCATTGGCTTCCGTGTTTTGTACCTTGCCTTTTTTATTGTATTTGCACGAGTTGAAGTTTGTTGATGCCTATTTTGAAGTTATTTCCGGACTTTCAACCACTGGCGCAACTGTTCTTAGTGGTTTGGATAGCTTGCCGATGTCTATTAACTTGTGGCGACATGAATTAACTTGGTTTGGCGGCATAGGTATCATTGTTTTTGCAGTCGCAATCTTACCCATTTTAGGCATTGGTGGAATGCAGTTACTTAAGTCCGAGTCGCCGGGTGCCGTCAAAGAATCCGATTTACCTCCGCGTATTGCACAAACGGCGAAAGCCTTATGGCTGGCATATGTTGTTATTACTTTTATTTGTGTCATCTCATTACATGTCGCTGGGATGAGTTGGTTTGATGCGGTATGTCATGCCTTTGCTGCTATGAGTTTAGGCGGGTTTTCTACGCACGACGCCAGTATCGGGTACTTCAATTCTCTACCAATTGAAATAGTACTGACAGTATTTCAATTGCTTGCTGCTATGAATTTTGGCACTCATTTTCTGGCGTTGCATAAACGTTCATTGAAGCCTTATTCCAAGGATATCGAACTGCGAGCCATGTTGATTTTGGTGCTCGGTAGTTGTGTTTTGGCGGCGTATTTACTTTGGCTAAATGGCACCTATTCAGACTTTTTTACCGCGTTAAGACATGCAACGTTTAATGTCGTCACAGTGGCTACCACGTCTGGTTTTATGACACAGGACTTTAATCTTTGGCCTATTTTTGTGCCGATGTGGATGTTGTTTCTAAGTTGTTTATCTGCTTCTTCCGGTTCTACGGGGGGCGGTATTCGCATGATCAGAACCATCATACTAATGAAGCAGGCGCGATTGGAGATGTTCAAGTTTATTCATCCAAATGCCATAAAGATTATGAAAATCGGCGGTTCGGTGATTGGCAATGATGTTGTCACCTCAGTCATGGGTTTCATTTTTCTGTATTTCATCTGCGTTGTCGCGATGGTCTTCGCGTTGCTGTTGAGCGGGCTTGATTTTATTACCTCACTGTCTGCCATCCTGGCTTGTTTTAATAACGCCGGCCCCGGCCTTAACTTGGTTGGTCCTGCGTCTAACTACAGTATTCTGAGTGATTATCAGACAGGTGTTTGCACTTTTGCGATGTTATTAGGCCGTGTGCAAATCTTCTCGATTGTGATCTTGTTTGTGCCGGAGTTCTGGAGAAAATAATTGGTGCAAACGCTGTCAGGCAACAATGAGGCGAAATCCCGACTATTTTTTGCCTTGTGGCCTGATGACGCGACTCGACTGGCGTTGTCTCAATTAATTGATCACCTTGATTCAAAAATCGGCAAGCCAGTGTCCCCGCACAATTTTCATGTCACGTTGGTGTTTTTGGGTAATGTCGATCAGACGACGATAGCTGCAATCAAACAACGCGCCGCCGAGTTGAGTGTCGAACCGTTTCAATTAATTTTTGAAAGTGTGAGTTTTTGGCAGCAGCCGAAAGTGATTTGTCTTACATGCCATACTGTTCCTCAGCAGGCTTTTGATTTGGCAAGTAAGCTGGATAGGATTGCCAGACAATGCGGATTGCAAACTGATACTCGGCCTTACGTTCCTCATATTACACTGACACGACATGCGCAGGAATCATCTACTGAAACGATCAAGCCGATTGTTTTGCGTGCAGACTCATTTTGTCTGGTTCAATCTTGCAGCGAGCCGGAAGGTGTTGTCTATAGAGTGCTTCAGAGATGGCCATTTACTCAGTATGGCCATCAATAAAGAATCCGATGGGCAAGCCATCAGCTTTACTAGCTCACAGGCTTGATGTCTTTTATCTGACTGCTAAAGCGGCCTTGGGCAAGGCGAGTTTCAATAACATCGCCAACTGCTAATTGTTTTATAGAGGTAACGACATTGCCGCTTTTCAGGTCGGTAGTCAGTGTATAGCCACGATTTAAGGTGGCTAAAGGACTTACGATATGTAATGTTTGACTGGCGGCGTTAAATTGTTGACTACATGTGCTAAGTTTTTGTTGGCTGGCGGTAATCAGTTGTTTGTTTAAATAATGCAGACGCTGTTTGTAGGCGTTGATGATGATAGCCGGATTATATTGCCAAAGTGTGGCTGATTGGGTTGCCAGAATAGCGGCTTGACGATTCAAACGCGTCTGCATCGCTAAAGTAAGTCGGTCTTCCAGTTCTTCCAGGCGCTGTTCATTGCGTTGTAGTTTTTGTTTGGGGTGTTGTTGTATCAATCGTTTTATTAACCAGTCGCAAGCTTGTTGTTGCTGGTTAAGTTTTCGTTGCAGTTGCTGTTGTAAACGCATTTCCAATTGTAAAAAGCGAGATAGCCATTGCTGGTAATCCGGCGTTGCATGTTCTGCAGCGGCTGATGGCGTCGGGGCTCGTAAATCGGCAACAAAATCGGCAATTGTAAAATCAGTTTCATGGCCGACGGCAGATATGATTGGAATCGCACTGGCAAAAATGGCTCGGGCAACAATTTCCTCATTAAAAGCCCATAAATCTTCCAGGGAACCGCCGCCGCGTCCTACTATCAATAAATCACACTGTTGAAGGTGATTAGCCGTCGCAATAGCGTTGGCGATGTCATATTTAGCATTCTCGCCTTGAACGGCAACCGGGTAAATTACTATGGGTATTGCGGGAAAGCGCCTTTGCAATACCGATAAAATATCGTGGACGGCCGCCCCTGTGGGGGAAGTGATGATACCTATGCAAACGGGTAGGGTGGGTAAATACAGTTTATAGGCGGCATCGAATAAGCCTTCATTTGCCAGCTTTTCTTTTAAAACATCAAAGGCACGTCTGAGTGCGCCGTCTCCGGCTTCTTCGATATGATCAACGATAAGTTGATAATCCCCTCTGGGCTCATAGAGACTAACCTGAGCTCTAACAATGACCTGCCTGCCATTATCCGGTTTAAAACTGAGGCGGCGCTGCTGCGAGCGGAACATCGCGCAACGCACCTGAGCATTGGCATCTTTAAGGGTAAAGTAAAAATGCCCTGACGATGGAATGCTCAAGTTGGAAATTTCACCTTCAACCAGCACCGAAAGAAAATGATCACCAAGTAGTTGGCTGGTGGCTCGATTTAGCTGGCTGACAGTCAGTACATTGCGCGCTTGGGGGGAAGAATTGGCCATTAAGTACGGCGCTTTTAGTCTTTCTTTTGTAATTCTTCGCGTTGAATTTGCTGCATATAACGCTGAATATTTGATTCAAAAGCGGGTGGAATATGCACGAATTTACAACCTAAGCGTTGAATTTTATTGACCATATTGGGGTTAATAATGTCGTTGTAACGAATTTCAAAGGAGACTTTGTCTTCTCCGTTCTGATCAAGGATAAGAGTGGCCTGTTCGCATATATAACCCGGTACAAGCAGCTGAGCTTGGGCTTCAGCAATCAGTAGTAATTCAGCTAAATCGCTGGAGTAAACCCGCACTGAAAATCCAGCAAGGCTCAGGTCATGCAGTTTGAGTTGCACGGGTTCGGTTTGTTCAGGCAGCAAGAATCGACAATAGCTTTCTTTTGACAGTGGCGATTTAGCTCTAAAGAATTGCCGTTGTTCACGCCAAAAAATTGAATTTGGCAAAGGCATCATGAAGGCTTGTTCGCCGTCATATTTTATACGGGTGATTTTACTGCCAGTAAACGCTACCTGCATACCTTGAAATTCAGTAGTGAACTGGACTTTAGGAGCTTTTAGAACTTTTTGATTGACGGCTTCTTTTGGGCCGTAATCAAAGATTATGGCTTTGTGTTCCTTATTGATTTCTATCAGTGTAGTTAGAAAAGAATCATTGTCTTCAAGTTGAGCGGTTACTAAGCTCTTACTTTTAACTAATAATGATAAGTGGCTAATTATAGAACTGGCCGAATTAATGAAAAAAGAATCTTCGCTTGTCATTGCAATGTATATAAGCGTTGTTATGTGCGGTTATTGTAGAATGTTTGTCAACTATTACAAATAAGATGGAGTATTCAATTGGCGTGGATATTATTATTTTCTGCGGGTTTAGTAGAAATTGTATTTGCATTAAGTCTTAAATTAAATGAAGGTTTTACCAAGCTTTGGCCTAGTGTAGTCACCGCGGTGGCCGGCGCAGGCAGTTTTTACTTGTTAATGTTAGCTATTAAAACGTTGCCACTGGGCACGGCTTATGCGGTATGGACAGGCATGGGCGCGGTGGGCGTGGCTATTTTAGGCATTATCTTATTCAAAGAGTCAGCCGACTGGTATCGGTTAATATCAATATTATTGGTCATTATCGGTATTGTCGGCCTTAAATTGACGGATAGTCAGTAATGCTGCATCTGGTGTTTCAATCCCCCATTGAACTTGCAATTTTACAACGCGTAAAACCTGATGACGTCGTCGTGTTTCTTGAGAACTCGGTGTTACGCATCTTAAAACAAGGCGCTCTTCAGCCAGTATTGTTACCCTTAATCCAAACTAATCGTCTGTGTGTTATGAGCGATGATATCGTTGTGCGTGGAATTTCGGTCGATGAACTTGTCTTAGGTATTGATGTTATCGATTTCGATGAGCTGGTCGCACTGACTATACAAAACGCAGTCATTCAATCCTGGACTTGAAAATGTTGGAATTTTTACCACCGACAAATGACCAGGGTTTTTTGCTCAATGCCGCCGATTGGAACGAACAAGTCGCTCATTGGCTTGCAGACGCGAATCAAATCGATCTTCACGAGGCCCATTGGGAGATCATCTTGTTCATTCGATCCTATTATCAGGAATACAAGCATTTACCGAATGCCCGTGTTTTTACCAAAGCCATTGCCAAGACCTTCGGTGAAGAAAAGGGCAATAGCCGTTATTTACATCAATTGTTTCCCGATGGCCCGCTTAAATTTGCTTGTAAGTTGGCGGGCTTACCTAAACCGCCGACTTGTATGTGATCTGGGTTTAGCCCTGTTTAAAGCGGTGAATTAAGCGTCTTTCTTTTTTGTTTGGTTTATGTTCAGGTCCGTTGTATGGCATCAATTCACGCTGTTCTTTTTGAAAGGCTTGTTGTTGCTGGCGCTTGGCAAGGCTTTCCGGCGCTTCCTCATAAAGTAAAACGGCTTCTTTGGCACCTCGGCGTTGAGCCGATAGCGCTAAAATCGTAATTTCCCAGTCCAGACCCTCTTTATTGATGCTTAATAACGTGCCTATTTTTACTTCTTTACCGGGTTTGACTCGTTGTTTGTTAACGTGGATTTTACCGCCGGATACTGCATCGGCGGCTAGTTTTCTGGTTTTAAAAAAACGCGCAGCCCATAGCCATTTATCCAGACGAAGAATTTCAATCTCTTGCATTTCAAACGACTTCGTTGCCGCCCTCTGTCCAGGCTTTGAAGCCGCCAGATAAGCTTATGGCATGTCCATAACCGATTTTATTTAGCACTTCGGTAGCTAAAGCTGCCCGGCCACCAGTTTGGCAATAAACGATAATCTGCGAGGACTGTCTATCCTGAAAATCCGGATGTGTGTCAATTTTAAACTCCAGCAAACCACGCGGGATATTAAATGCGCCGGGCAGGTGACCAGCCGCATATTCGGAAGGTTCCCTAACATCCAATATTAGACTGTTGCCGAGTGCTTGTTTGGCAGTTGTAATATCTATTTCAATAATGTGTTGCTTCGCTTGAGCAACTAAATCTGCGGCAGTTAAAGTCATAAGAATTTTTGTCTCTTTTGAAAAGTAAATAGTTACAAACAGGATGATGTGCGAGGGAGTCAGCATTGCTGTGACTCCCTCATTCGTAATTATCCGACGTGTCTTTTTAATTCTTTCGGTAAAGAGAAGACAACTTTTTCTTCAATGCCTTGGATTTCAACAGTCGTTTGGCCGCCCCATTGTTTTAGTTGGCTGATGACTTCTTGAACCAATACTTCAGGTGCAGATGCGCCGGCGGTAACACCGACAGTGGCAATGCCATCAAACCAATCTTGGCGCATGTCTTTGGCCGTGTCGATCAGGTAGGAGCGTTTACCGAGTTGCTCGGCGATTTCTCTCAGACGATTTGAGTTGGAGCTGTTTGGCGAGCCAACGACCAGGATGATGTCAGCAATTTTTGCCAATTCGTGGACTGCGTCCTGACGATTTTGCGTCGCATAACAAATATCATCTTTCTTTTGTTCCTGAATCGACGTAAAGCGGGCGCGCAAAGCATCCACCATGATTTTGGTGTCTGTCATCGACAGGGTGGTTTGAGTGACATAAGCCAGATTATCAGGATTATTCACTTTCAAGTTTGCCACATCGTCAGGCGTTTCAACCAAGTAAATATCGCCATTTTTGGTGGCTTTTTCATATTGACCCATCGTGCCTTCGACTTCCGGATGACCGGCATGACCAATCAGGATGACTTCGCGGTCGGCTTTGGCATGTTTGGCGACTTGGATATGCACCTTGGTTACCAGCGGGCAAGTTGCATCAAATACTGTCAATTTGCGATCGTGAGCTTCTTTCTGCACTTGTTTGGAAACACCGTGAGCGCTAAAGATAAGCGTTGAGCCCACAGGCACATCGGTTAAGTCTTCAATAAAGATGGCGCCTTTTTCTTTGAGTCCATCGACCACAGTGCGGTTATGAACCACTTCATGACGCACATAAATCGGTGCACCGAAGGTTTCGATGGCTTGATCAACAATTTCAATGGCACGGTCGACACCGGCACAAAATCCACGGGGGTTGGCGAGTACAATTTGCATATCTTGAGTTCTTTGGTTGGTTAATATGGAGTTATTCTAACTCAACATCGTTTCCGAGACGATAATTCCATCGGAATCGACATAGATGTAATGGTCTTTTTTAAAGTTCACGCCGGCAAAGCTCAAGACCAAGTCGCGGTCGCCGCGATTCTTTTTATGGCTTTTCAATGGGTGGGTGTGCAAAGCGCGGATACCGATCGGCAATTGATCGATAATGGCCGAATCGCGAATACAGCCATACACAATGATACCTTCCCAGCCATTGTCTATTGCCAGTTGGGCGAGGTTGTCACCCAAAAGCGCGCAACGATGAGAGCCGCCACCGTCAATGACCAGCACACGATTGCTAACTTTTTCTTCCAGCACGGTTCTGACCAGGACATTGTCTTCAAATACTTTGACAGTGGTAATCTGGCCGCAAAAACTGGTCTTCGCGCCATAAACTTTGAACATCGGCTCGGCAATCTGAAAGTGGCTTTCTTCTGAATGCGCGTCGCAAAGACTGGCAGTTGTAAAGGTCATGGGAACTAGCCTCAATTCAGGTTATTGGGTGTAACGTGCCAACAGGCCGTTGCCGCTGTGGGTTTCCGGAATCGGAATTCTAACTTCATAACCGCCACCGGAGGCTTCCTGCATGGCATGGCCGTGCAGATCTTCCATACGTTCAATAATAATATCCTGATTGCCTTCCGGCAAAATCAGCTCCAGTTTATCACCGACCGAGAACTTGTTTTTAACATCAATGGTGGCCAGACCGGTGGTCGCATCATAAGTTCTGATTTCACCGCAAAATTGTTGCTGATGGCTTTTCGAATAACCGGTCAGGTAGTTTTGTTGTTCGTGTGTGTGATGGCGCTGATAAAAACCATCGGTATAGCCGCGATTGGCCAGGTTTTCCAACACGCCGATCAGTTCCGGCTGAAACTCTCTGCCGGCAAGGGCATCGTCAATTGCCTGGCGATAAGTCTGCGCGGTGCGGGCAACGTAATAATGGGACTTGGTGCGGCCTTCAATTTTTAAACTGTCCACGCCGATTTCAACCAGACGCTGTACATGCTCAATGGCGCGCAGGTCTTTTGAATTCATTATGTAAGTGCCGTTTTCATCTTCCATTACCGGCAATAGCTCGCCCTTGCGGCCTTCTTCTTCCAGAAAATACACATTATCTGCTAACGGATGCCGGTCAGCGCCACCGCAGCTGGCGGTACTGATATCAGCCATGGAAAGCGCGCCGCCATCGAGCAAATAATCGCCTTCGGCATTTTCATGAGCGGGCAGAGTGTCGTATTTCCAGCGGCAGGAATTGGTGCAAGTACCTTGGTTGGGATCGCGATGGTTAAAATAACCAGACAGCAAGCAGCGCCCCGAGTAGGCGATACATAAGGCGCCATGCACAAACACTTCCAGTTCCATATCAGGGCATTGCTGGCGGATTTCGGCGATTTCATCCAGCGACAATTCACGCGACAAAATGATGCGGCTTACACCCATGCGCTGCCAAAATTTCACTGTGGCGTAATTAACGGTATTGGCTTGTACCGACAAATGCACCGGCATGTCCGGCCAGGCTTCCCGCGTCATCATGATTAAACCGGGGTCGGCCATAATCAACGCATCCGGTTTCATCTCAATAATCGGCGCAATATCTTTGATAAAGGTTTTAACTTTAGCGTTGTGCGGAATGACATTGGTGGCCAGGAAGAATTTTTTGTTTAAATCGTGAGCCTCCTTGATGCCTTTAGCCAGATTGTCGGCTAGAAAATCATTATTGCGCACCCGCAGGCTGTAGCGCGGCAAGCCTGCATAAACCGCATCGGCACCAAACGCAAAGGCGTAACGCATGTTTTTAATGGTGCCGGCAGGGGAAAGTAATTCGACGTGTTTCATAGTGCTTATTGGTAAAGTGCTCAATTGCGCATATTCTACCGCATTCGCCTAAGTCAAGCCAAAATCGGGGGATTTGAAATGTGGATAGTCTTGCTTGTGATTGCCTTGTTATTCGTTTTAGGTGGCGCATTGATTTTGCTCAGGTCAGCCAACAGCCACAAAATACCCGAGGGGGTAAAAGCGCAGCCTTATGATGAGGATGATGATTGATGCAACAGATTTGTGTTGTTTATGGCTTGAAGCCTTGCGACTCAGATCTACAAGGGCTGACAATCATCTTGACAGTTCTTATCAAATCCAAAGTCGCTGGTATCATGAAGGTATTGAACTAGAAATTTGCGTGTACATCTGGCCTATAAGACCGGATTTTATAAACTTAAATCTATTTGCGAGCATATCTTCATGCCTACGTTATCTATCGACAATGTAACATCAGTTAATAACTGTATCTGATCTTAGTCAATCACAAAGCAATACAATTTTTAATCACACTGAAGACACGATTTCAATCAAGACTTCATCCGGGTTAGCCGGTTCACCTTTAACTACATGTACGGCTTTCACAATACCGGTAATGGGCGCTGTCACTTCTGTTTCCATTTTCATTGCTTCAGTGATTAACACTGCCTGTCCCGCAGTGACTGTCTGACCGACTTTGACCAGCACATCAAGAATATTACAGGGCATACTGACCACCACATCGCCTTCCGCGGAAGGTTTTGCACGTTTGCTGGAAATAGTGCTTTTAACCGCACCTTGAGTGCCGCCATCCAGAACGATTTCGTCCAGGGTTTCTACAACGATATCTTCCGGTACGCCGTCCACCATGAAATAAAAATGCCGTAGTGTTTGATTTTTGGGACCGGCACCAGTGACTTTGACGTGGTATGACTCACCATGTAAGGCCACATTAAATTCAGTTGGGGCTGTTTTAACCGCATCAACCGCTTTTGATTCCAATTCCAAAGGTTCAGGTATCAGTGTGTTATTGGAGCGTTGTTCTAAAAATAGCTTACCCACTTCGGGGAACATGGCATAACTCAAAACATCTTCATCGTTACGTGCCAGACCACCGATTTCATGACGAAGATTTTCAAATTCCGGTTTAAGTAAATCGGCCGGGCGGCAGTCGATGACTTCTTCTTTGCCTATCGCACGTTTTTGTAAATCGCTGTCTACAGTTGCCGGGGCCTTACCGTAGCCGCCTTGTAAGTAGCGTTTCACTTCATTGGTAATGGTGTCATAGCGTTTACCCGTTAATACATTGAGAACCGCCTGGGTACCGACAATCTGAGAAGTCGGTGTTACCAGGGGCGGATAGCCCAGATCTTTACGAACTAGCGGAATTTCTTTATAGACTTCAGCAATGCGATCCAGAGCATTTCGTTCTTTCAATTGATTGGCTAGATTGGAAATCATGCCGCCGGGCACCTGGAATACGTGTACTTGCGTGTCGATTCCGGTAAATTCACTCTCGTAACGATGATATTTTTTCCTGACCTCGGCAAAATAACTGTTGACCGCCTGAAGCTTATCCAAATCCAGACCGGTGTCGTAAACGGTACCCCGCAATGCGGTTACCAGGCTTTCGGTGGGTGGGTGACTGGTGCCGCCTGCCCAGGATGACAACGCCGTATCGACATATTGACAACCGGCTTCGATGGCTTTGAGTTGGCACATCTCCGCTAATCCGGATGTGGCATGAGTATGTAAATGCAAGGGCAGAGCGACGGCATCTTGTAGGGCTTTGACCAGCTCGCTTGCCACATAAGGCGTTAACAAGCCCGCCATATCCTTAATCACAAGGGAATCACAACCCATTTCAGCCAAGCCTTTACCTAGTGTGACAAAACTGGCGACATCATGTACCGGGCTGGTGGTGTAGCAAATAGTCCCTTGGGCGTGTTTGCCGGAGGCTTTGGTGGCTTCGATAGCGGTTTTAAGATTGCGGATGTCGTTAAGGGCATCAAAAATCCGAAACACGTCCATGCCGTTGTCGGCGGCCTTGGTAATAAATGCCCGCACCACATCGTCAGAATAATGCCGATAGCCTAGTAAATTTTGCCCGCGCAACAACATTTGTAAGCGTGTTTTAGGCAGCGCAGCTTTGAGTTTTGTTAAACGTTCCCAGGGATCTTCTTTTAAGAAGCGTAAACAGGCATCAAAGGTCGCGCCGCCCCAGCATTCCAAAGACCAATAGCCAATATCATCAAGCATGGCGCAGCCCGGTAACATGTCTTCGGTGCGCAGCCGGGTCGCGATTAACGATTGATGAGCATCGCGAAGAATAACGTCAGTAATATGAACTTTTTGCATGTGATTTTCCTTTTGTTACAAGCCGGTATGGGCCGCCATCACAGCGGCAATAACGCTGGCCAGCACTTCGGGCCGGGGTTTATTGGAGTAATTAACAAGTTCGGGATACTTCTCGACAAAGCCGGTATTAAAGCTTGCAGCCCGAAAATCAGGGTGTTTGAGAATTTCCAGGTAATAAGGGATGGTGGTTTTAATGCCAAACAAGCCCATATCTTTTAATGCTCGTTCGCCGCGTTTGATGACGTCTTCCCAGGTCAGTGCGCTGACAATCACTTTGGCCAGCATGGAATCGTAAAAAGGCGGAATTTCATAACCGGTATAAATTGCAGTATCGGTACGCACACCCGGTCCGCCGGGGGCATAGTAGCGGGATATCCTGCCAAAGCTGGGTAAGAAGCTGTTTTTTGGATCTTCCGCATTGATCCGAAACTGCATGGCATAACCCCGCCGAACAATTTCGTGTTGTTTAAAGCGCAAGGTTAAACCGGCCGCCACGCGTATCTGTTCTTCGACGATGTCTACACCTGTTACTGTTTCGGTGATGGTATGTTCGACCTGGACACGGGTATTCATTTCCATAAAATAAAAACGATCTTTATCATCCAGCAGAAATTCGACAGTGCCCGCATTGGTATATCCCACCGCCTTGGCTGCTAATACTGCAAGCCCACCAATGTATTGGCGTTGCGCTTCATCCAGTTGCGGCGAGGGTGCAATTTCAATCAACTTTTGGTTGCGTCGTTGAATCGAACAGTCGCGTTCGTAAAGGTGAATGGTATTGCCGTGATGGTCGGCTAATACTTGAACTTCAATATGTTTAGGATTAACCACGCATTTTTCCAAAAACACATCGGCGCTGCCAAACGCTTTGGTGGCTTCAGAAATAACGCGTTTAAAATTATTCTGCAGTTCATCAGCATTATCACAGCGTCGAATGCCGCGGCCTCCTCCGCCGGAGGTAGCTTTGAGCATAATTGGATAGCCAATTTTTTCGGCCACACTCAGAGCATGTTCAACACTGTCCAGATTACCGTCCGAACCCGGCGTTACCGGAATGCCGGCCGCAATCATGGCTTTTCTGGCTTCGGTTTTATCACCCATGCGATGGATGACATCCGCCTCCGGCCCGATAAAAGTAATACCGCGTTCTGAACAGACTCTGGCGAATTGAGCGTTTTCTGAAAGAAAACCATAGCCAGGGTGAATGCCATCACAGCCAGTTGCCGCCGCCAAATCCACCAAGGCATGAATGTTAAGATAGCTGGCGACAGGTTCATTGCCGATGCAATAAGACTCGTCGGCTTTTTTAACATGTAGACCGAACCGGTCAGCATCGGAATAAATAGCAACAGACCTTATGCCCATTTCGGCGCATGCACGAATGATACGAACCGCGATCTCACCTCGATTGGCTATTAAAATTTTACGTAACATACAGATGCCCTCTCTACAAAAATGTTGTCGGTATAGCCATGCGTTTTTTGTATTGCCAACAGCTAGGTCTTTTTTAGGCTGGAAAAAACCAAGTCTTCCAGGAACTTTACAATTTCTGCTTCATCCTTGTTGTCAGCAAAGTCAGTGAGTGACGGGAGGTTTTTCATAAAAAAATTCTGGAAATGCGCCATTTCAATAATGGTGGACGCCAACGATTTTGGATAAAGGTAGTTTGGTGAGCACTCCAAAATCATATTGCCAATAATGGCGCAAAGGTCTTTATAGGGTTTAAACAGCTGGTCTTTATTATCTTCAGATACCCGTTTCGTCAGATAGGCTTTAGTACCTTCGGTAATAATGATTTGATGAAGAATGTTTTTATCCACATGCGGTGTGCTGACATTGTCTTCTAGTGTGGTTGCCAGCAATTTAATCACCATTTTGATCTTTACCACGGGGTCTTGAATATTGTTGGTATGGAAAGAAACCTGGTACTCAAGCCAGCTCCAATACCAGGCAGTCAGGTAGATCAGCAATCGGTGCTTGTTTTCAAAATACCGGTAAATGCCGGCTTCAGTCGAGCCAATATCAATAGCCAGCTTTTTAAACGTAAAGGCCTCAAAGCCATTTTTATAAATTAACTGAATGCTGTCCTGAATGATTTTTTTGCCCAGTTCGGATTGCTCCGGATCCCTGAGAAATAATTTTTCATTCATTTTGATTTGTAAATGTATGTCCATAGCCGCCTGATTTAGCGTTGTTATCTTAATTTAAGTCATTAAAGTGATTGTGTTACAGGGACTAAAGCATGTCCGTGGAAAAAGAATAACAGAGAGTATTGCAACCTGTAAAGATAGTGTTACTATCTTTACAGAATAGCACTGCTTATTTTCGCTGTGGGCGGCAACGCGCTAACAATGAACTCTAAAATTTTGCTCTTAAGGGATAGAAATATGAAAGATTCTGCACAATTACATAGCAACAAGGATGAATCACCCGGTTTTTTGCGTGGCGCTCTCATGTGGCGCGGTTCAGTATCACCGCGCATTTTCTCCAGCCTGCTGTTAATGACTTGTTACTGTTTGTTAATAGTTGCCTTAGATCAATACTGGCGCCCCTTACCGCATCTTGCTGTGACTCCGTTTGAATATACCGGCGTGGTACTCGGTTTGGTTCTGGTGTTTCGAACCAACACCGGTCACGAGCGTTGGTGGGAAGCCAGAAAATTATGGGGAGGTATTGTTAATCAAAGCAGAAACCTTGTTATTGGGGCATTAAATTACGGTGAGGTTTTGAATATCGGCCCGCAAGAAAGTCTATGGCGTAAAGAGATGGTGAAGTGGTCGATTGCATTTTCTTTTGCCGCTAGAGAATCCCTGCGTAATAGCAGAAACCTGGAAGAGTTAAACGATTTACTGAGCCAACAGGAGCTTGAGACTTTAAAGGCTGCTGGCCACATGCCGCTGTTTGTTGCCAGCAAAATAGCGTCACTAATACAGCAAGGACGGATTAGCCATCATATCGATGGCTTTGTTTTTGAGAAGCTGGAAGGACAACGCATTCTGCTGATTGATCACATTGGTGCCTGTGAAAGAATCCTTAAAACGCCTATGCCATTGGTTTATGCCATTAAAGCCAGACGGTTTATTTTGATCTTCTTATTATTGCTGCCGTTTTCGTTAATAGAAAATTTGGGATTCAGTGCAGTGTTTATTTATTTTCTAGTCGCTTATCCATTATTGTCTTTGGACAGAATTGGTATTGAACTACAAAATCCATTCGACACCCAAAATTTAAGCCACTTACCTTTGCACACTATTTGCGACAGTATAAAACTTCATTGTCTGGCGTTGCTGGAACAGTCGCAACTTGGTTGAATGCAGACAGACGATGAGAGTAATGCACAACCGAAAAAATAGACGATCAAATATGTAAATTTAATGAAACGGACTAAAAGAAAACCTCACTTCTAAGGCACACAAAAATGAAAACTTTAACCAAAGAAATGCAAGCTTCAATTACACCCGCAATGGCATTAGATTTATTAAAAGAGGGCAATAAACGCTTTGTCAATAACCTTAAAATAAACCGCAATCTACTGCAACAGGCCAATGAAACCTCAGACGGGCAACACCCGTTTGCGGTTATTTTAAGTTGTATAGATTCCCGTACCTCCGTTGAGTTGATTTTTGATCAGGGCCTGGGCGATGTGTTTAGTGTGCGAATTGCCGGCAATATTATTAACGAAGATATTCTGGGCAGCATGGAGTTTGGATGCAAAGTCGCTGGTTCTAAAATCATCGTGGTGTTAGGCCATAGCAAATGTGGCGCGATAAAAGGCGCTTGCGACCATGTGGAAATGGGCAACCTGACAGCTCTGTTAAGCAAGATACAGCCTGCGGTTTATGATGAAAAAACCGTGACAGAAAAACGGAATTCAGACAACGGGGAATTCGTTGAAAAAGTAGCCGCCATTAATGTAAAAAGAACCGTACATGCCATTATGGAACGCAGCCCAATTTTAAAAGAAATGATTGAAACTGGAGCCATAGGGATTGTTGGCGGCACACACGACATAGCAACGGGTGAAGTCAGTTTTTATAATGAGACCTTGATTTTTAACAATCCTAATTAAGGACGCTTACAAGGTAAAGTGGACTCCGTCGTCCAGACAAATATTCAGCCAGTTTAAGATAGATGCCCGCTTACAATATTCCAATGTGCAACTCGAAAGACGGGGTGGTTATTACCGATCCTATTTTTTCTTCCAGCAGGCGGGCATTTTCATTACTTACAACTCGCCAAAATCCCAAGCTTAAACACATCCGCGTTACTCTCCAGCAAGGTAAAGCTTTCTTTGGCTCGGGTGATGCCGGTGTAGATCAGTTCGCGGGTGATGACGGGGCTGCGCTGTTCGGGCAATACCAGGGCGACGTGGTTAAATTCCGAGCCTTGCGATTTGTGTACCGTAATGGCAAACGCGGTTTCCACATCCGGCAGGCGCATGGGTGATATCCAGCGAATTTGTACTTCTGACAAGGGATCATCGCTGGGGAAGGCGACTCGTAGTTTGCCGGTCTGGTCTTTAAGAGCGATGCCGATATCTCCGTTCATCAAGCCCAGGTTGTAATCATTGCGGGTGATCATCACGGGGCGGCCTTCATACCAGAGACTGGGTTTTTGTTTAGGAAACAGCCAGGTTTCAATGCGCTGATTCAGGCCTTCAATGCCCCAGAAACCTCGTCGCAAAGCGCATAACACCTGAAACGAGTCAAATGCTGTCAACACCTGCTTCGCCCAACTATCGTAATCGCCGCTTGCTGTGGGACGATGGCTTTCGATGATGTTCAGATAATAGCCATAACCCTGGCGCGGCTTCGATTTGCCGTTGTCTTCGCCATGATTAAAAATCACCAACTTGTGGAGTAGGTCGTTTGCAGCCTCTGTGTTTGGTTGCTCTCTAAACTTTAAATACGCCGAGCGTTGTTCGGGAACCAAGTCGGAATAGTGGTCGGTGTCCGATAAAATCGATAGGGCAAGCTTGGCATCTCCTCGGTTGACGGCTTTGGCCAATTGACCGATGCCGCTATGCTCGTTAAAGCGATGGCTATAGCGAAGCATGACGGTTTGTTGATTGATGTTGGAGCCTGCAGTTTCAGGCGCCTGAATAGTTTGACTGGCATAACGACTTATCCATGCTCTGGTGTCGTCGTCATAAGCGGCTATGTCCGCACCTTCGCATAAATCCCCCATTACCGAGCCCGCTTCGACGGAGGCCAGTTGGTCCTTGTCGCCTAATAAGATCAGCTGGGTGTTGTCCGTTAAGGCGTCCAGTAGCGATGCCATCATTTCCAGGTCGATCATTGACGCTTCATCGACAATCACGATGTCTGCGACGAGGGGATTGTGGCGGTTATGGACAAAACTGCGCGAGCCATGACGGCTGCCGAGTAAGCGATGCAATGTGGCGGCTTTTTTGGGGATGGCTTGTTTGATGTGCTCATCGATTGCCAGCGTATTGACTGCCTTACCGATAGATTCACTTACCCTGGCTGCCGCTTTGCCGGTGGGCGCGGCGAGCAAGATAGTCAGATGTTTGCTGTGCTTGTTTTCGTGTTCGCTTAAATGAATCAACAAGGCCAGCAGCTTGGTCAGGGTTGTGGTTTTCCCTGTGCCCGGACCACCGGTGATGATAGAAAACCGGGCGCGCAATGCCAACACACAGGCGATTTTTTGCCAGTCTGGTGTTTCGATTGGCTGAGTAAACAAGTTGTCTAAGTGGCCTAACAAATCCTCGGGCAAGTCATCCCGAATTGGCTGCAAACGCTTTTTTATGCAAGAGTTGAGAATTTGTTGATATTGCCAGTAGCGCCTCAAATAAAGCCGATTGCCTTCCAGAACCAGTGGTGTATTGCCTTCACCAGCGTTTACCAGCTTGGAGTGAGTGAGCGCCGATTGCCAGTCTGCAAGGCTGTTGTTTAGTGTCGATAGTTCGGTGTGAGCGATGTCATGCTCGGCTGACCAAGCGTCATCGCTTGGGATTGCCAGCGTTAAGCCAGGATGGGTACAGAGTTTTTTCAGGTCGAGATAGACTTCGCCTCGATCGAGTTGATGGCTGACCAGCGCGCCTGCCCAAAGCACAGTATCGGATGCGTCCTTGTTTTGATCTTGCAGGAAACGGACAAAGGCCCGGTTTAACTGACTCAGCCAGCCACGGGCAATCCATGAATCAATCTGTTCAAGTACGGATAAGCGTCGGCTCACAAGACTTCTCCGTTGGTCATCGAATGCGTAAACAGTGCGTCCATGCCTTCAATGAGGGCTCGGTCGGGTTTGTTAAATAGCCGTCCGCCAACCGGGCCTTGTGCGCCCCGCAAGAATAAATACAGACTGCCGCCGATATGCCTGTCGATATCGTAGCTGTCGCCCAGCCTGGCTTTGAGCAAGCGATGTAATGCCAGTAAGTACAGACTCGCCTGCAAATCGTAACGTTTTGTCAGCATCGCGGCTGTCAGTGCGTCGGTGCTGTAAGCCGCGTCATTATTGCCCAGGCTGTTAAATTTGTAATCGACCACGAAATATTGCTGATTATGCACAAACACCAGATCGATAAAGCCTTTTAGTAAGCCGTTGACTTGTCCGGGTAATAGACTGGGCCGAGGCTGGCCTTGAAAAGTGTGTTGGGTCACCAGTCGATCCAATACCAGAGTATTCACCTTGTCCACGCCGATTAAGAATTCCAGCTCTGCCTGATAGTTATCTTTCGTCAAACTGCTCAAGCTGACGTTGGCGTTCTCCAGCAAGGGCATACTAAGCCAATAATCCAAGGCCGAATCGATAATATCCTGCTTGTTTGTCCAATCGTAGGCGCTGAAGCGCTTTTGGATTAAGTCTTTTCGTAGCGCCGGATTTGTTTGTACGCTTGCAAAGCCACTGTTGGCGCATTGTTCTAATAAATCATGAATCATCACGCCAGGGCCAGCCCCTCGGGCAAGGCTATGGATGCCGCTTAGCGCTTTGGTGGCGAGCTCCAAATCCAGTTCGGCTTCATCGTTTTGTTTATCATCCTGGGACGTTTCCGGTTCTTGCTGAAGCTGAATAGCGTTAGCTATCAACTGGTTGTCAGCTATTTGCAAGGCGCTGTAACTTGCCACCCACCAGTTGTTAGGGATGCGGGTCGATGCCACTCGGGTGCTGTCTTGTTGCTCTGAGTGTTGCGGGGCTGAGTAATAGTCATCGCTTAAGGTGGGCAATTCGGAGATGACGATAGCGTCACAATTGCCTTTGAGTTTAGTCAGTTGCTCGGCTAATGCGTCGGCCGGCATGCCGGGTTGCCAGTCGAGCAGGGCACCGATGCCGGATTTTTCAAGTTGGCATTGTTTGGTGGAACCGGATTTAACCGGCGCTATGCCCAGCCAGCAGGCATAGCGGGCACGGGTGATGGCGACATAGAGCAAACGAATGTCTTCCTGTAGCCGCTCATCGTCGCTTAAGGCTTTGATGCTGTCATCAAGATGCAAATCGATCAGCAGGTTTTTATTGTCATCATGATAGCGATAGTGGCTGCTGAAACGACTGGAGACTTCTCTAAAACTGCAAATAAAGGGTAGAAATACCAGCGGATATTCAAGGCCTTTGGATTTGTGGATGGTAATGATTTTTATCAGGTTGGCATCACTTTCCAATCGGATGATGCCGTCATCGCCTGATGAGCTGCTTTGTGCGTCTATCGCTTCTGCCAGATGCCGGATTAATGCTTGTTCACCTTCGAGTTGGGTACTGGCTTGCTGGAGCAGTTCGGCCAGATGCAGCAGGTTGGTGATGCAGCGTTCGCCTTCATGGCTGTCGGTCAGTCGGGAGTGTAATTCATAATCGCTGATTAATTGTCGTAAGGTCGGCAGAATGCCCGCCTGTTGCCAGCGTTCTTGATAACCGAGAAAGCGTTCCAGGTGTTGTTCCCAGCCCGGTTCATCCTGGGCCAGTTGCTGCAGGGCTTGATAAGACCAGCCAAAGGTTACGGTACTAATTGCCGCGCGCACTTTACGTTCGTTTCTGGGGTCGGCAAGAGCTTTCAGCCAAATTAACAAATCGACGGCTTCTTGCGTGGCAAAGATAGAGTCCCGCTCGGAAAGATAGACACTACGCAAGCGGCGACTGGTCAGCGCATAGCGCATGGCTTTGGCTTCGGTGTTGCTGCGCACCAGAATGGCGATATCCGAAGGTTGTAAGGGTTTTAAGCCCGATGCCGATTTGAAACCAGTCGTACCGTTTTGGGCAGAGTTCAGCAATTTGACGATTTCGCCGGCGGTGACTTCTGCCATGGTTTGCCGATAGGCGGGCATGCCCACGGCTTCATTTTCCTGCCAATGCCAGATATTTAATGCGGGGGATTTTTGAGTGTCGATGACCCATTCGTCATCACGCCCTTGTGCGTTAACGGCGATGAAGGGCAAAGGATTGTCTTCCCCGCGTTTAAAACGAAATGCGCCGCTGTTTTGGCCGTCAGCCTGCTCGAATACCTGGTTGACGGCATCGACTAATGCCTTGGTGGAGCGGTAATTGGTGCCCAGCGTGTAATGATCCTTTGTATCCTGATGGGCTTTCAGGTAGGTATAAATATCGGCGCCCCGGAACGAATAGATGGCCTGTTTGGGGTCGCCGATCATAAAACATCCGGTCTCACTGTCGGCGTGCGCCGGATACAGCGTGGAGAAAATGCGATATTGCACAGGATCGGTGTCCTGGAACTCATCGATCAAGGCAATCGGAAATTGCTGGCGAATTACGTTGATCAGTTGCGGATTGTCCTGCAGGGCTTTATCCAGACGCGTGAGCATGTCGTCAAAACTCATGCGGGCGGCACGCTGTTTTTCGCTATCGAAACGATGGCGAATCCAGTGGATGGCGTGTTTGATCAGTTCAACTTTTAAGCTTGGGAGCTGGCCCAGTTGTTGGGGTAAATTGCCAATGGCTGCAAAGCCCGGATGCACAGGCGGTGATTGGCCGGCATTGGCCAAAGCAGTCATTCCCGAGGGTGATAAGCTTTTGAAGCCGGTGCCGATGTCCAGAGTTTCTTGGGTCTCGTCTTGACTCCAGGCGATGATTTTGTCTACCCAGTTTTTAATGTAATTTGATTTGTAGTTTATGGCCGGTAAAACTTTGTTTTTAGTCGCGGCTTCAAGTTGCGATCTAATCTCCTCTGCCCAGATGATCCAGGGTTTTTTCAATGCTTGTAACGTATTTTTTCTGGATGCAGCGACGGCTTTTAATAAGGTGTTAATGTCCTGGTTGGGGCACAAGCACTCGTCAATGGGCAGGCTGTCTGTCAGCAGTGAGCGAATTTCGTTGAGCAGATCGTCCGGCTGTTTAAACAATGCATATAAACGCTGAAAATTGGCATCGTCATGGGTAACGTCATAATAAAATCTGCGCCAATAATCCCGGGCGACTTCATTGAGCAGTTCGGTGTCGTCGGTATTCACTTCCTGGCGAAACAAGCTGCCGCTGTCAAAAGCATGCTGTTGCAGCATCCGATTACACCAGCTGTGGATGGTGTAGACCGCAGATTCGTCCATCCAGTTGGCGGCCAGTTCCAGACGGCGGGCGCAGGCGGGCCAGGTGGTTTCTTCATGAGCAGCGCGGATGGCGTCGAGAAATGGATCGCTTGTTACCGCTTGCTTCCGAAAAAAGCGCGCGGCCTGATTAAGGCGGTCGCGAATACGTTCGCGCAATTCCTTGGTGGCAGCTTCGGTGAAAGTCACTACCAAAATATCCGGCGGTAATAGCTCGCGACTTTTTGATTGATTATCCGGATCATGGCCCAGAATCAGACGCACATATAAGGCGGCTATCGTATAGGTTTTGCCTGTGCCCGCGCTGGCTTCAATCAGGCGCGTGCCTGACAGTGGAAAATCAACCGGATTGAGTGGATTGACTCCGCTCATGACTGAGCACCTTGGTCGTCCAGCTTGAGTTGCAGGAAGACCGGTTTGTACAGCTGCTCGGCCCAATACTCAAAACTCTTGCCGTCTTCGTCTTTCATTAAGCTGGAAAAACTTGGAAACAAGCGCGTTAGATAGGCATCGAAATTGACTTCGCCATTGTTCCAGTCATCGCCTTCGTAGGCGGCTTGAGCTTTGCCCAGGGCTTTATCTGGGGATGCAGTCAACCAGCTAAAAACCGTTTTGCTGGCAATCGGCAACGGCGCTTGCATGCCTTGAACATAAGCATCTACCAGCGTTGTTAGCAGTTGATAAGCCTCGATCGGATCAATGGCTGAGATTCTAATGACCGAGTCGGAGGCAATAATCAAGGTTGTGACAGCCAAGTTATCCGCGCACGCAGCCAGATGCTGCACCCAATAGTGCAGCAGATTCGGGTACTTGATGGTTTTGTTTTTTATCAAAGCTTGGGCACTTAGATGGATCAAGCCATGTTCTTGTGTGTGAGGGTTTAGTCGTAAATTGTGTAGATTGCCGGTCAATTGCACAGAAAGGTCATTTGCCAATTCAAAAGCCGTTAGTTGAATGACATGGGCATCGAGCGCTATCGGCCAATCGGGAAGGTAGGCTTGGTAAAGCTCCCAAGCCGCTTTGGCCGGGCCTGCTACTGCGTCAAAATTGGCCTGTGCAAAGCCGCCTAAAGGCAGTTCGCCTTTCCGGGTCATGGTGTCTTTGTGTTCGGCAAAAAAGGCCTCGGTATTTGAAGGATGAGTGTTTTTTAGATCAAGCAACAATTCATTGCTATGTAAATAAGCCTGTAAGGCGTTAAAGCCAAAGGGCTCGCTGTCTTCGCTGGTAAAGGTTTCATCCTCAAAGCTGAATTTGAGCGTTTGATTGCAAAAGGCTCTTACCGGGGCTTTTAAAAATCGTGCAAGCGCTTCAAGTGACAGTGATAGGCTGGCGGCTTCTGAAACAGTTGCCGGGCTTAACGGTGGCGCTATCGTTGTTTGGGCATACCATTCATAGGCATAAGTGAAAAGTCGTGGATCACGGTCTTTGGCAATGTACGACTGACTAAATGGCTGCAGCGGATGCTCAACGGTGATGGCAGCCAGTAAGGGACGATGGTCAGCCAATGCCCAGCCTTGGGCGATGACATCGCGTAATTGACTAATCAATACCGAGGGCGGGCGTTCGCTGTTGTCGCGAATACTGCGCCCAACCCAGCTGACATACAGTTGTTGCCGGGTGGATAGTAAGGCTTCCAAAAACAGATATTGGTCATCTTGCCGACGCGAGCGGTCGCCAGGGCGGTAATGTCCACGCTGACTCATCAGGTCAAAACTTTGGGCTGGTTGATTACGCGGGTAGTCGCCATCGTTCATGCCCAGTAAGCAAATCAACCGGAATGGAATGGCCCGCATCGGCATCAGGGTACAAAAATTGACGCGGCCGGTCAGAAAACGTTGATGCAAGGTGGGTTCGTCTATTGCGCTGAGCCAGGCTTCGCGGACGACGTTGACAGGCAGTAGATCGCTGTCGCTGAGTTCGGCTTGTGTGCAGTTCTGGCTCCAGGTTATTAAGGCATTACTTAGGTTTTCCAGCGTTTTTCGTTCAATGTCGTTGTCGGCAATAAAAAAATCCGCCAGCAGTAATGTCAGTTGTTGTTGCCATGCTTCATAAGCTTGTTCTGTTGCGAGCAATCCGGCATATTGCTCAAGCGTTTCCAATAGAGATGATAAGCCGCCAAGCCATTGCGCATCGAGTCCACCGATTTCTGCATAGGGTTCAATGTCATCAAACGCTTCGCCGGAGCCGACGGCATAGCCCAATAACATTCGGCGCAAACCAAATTGCCAAGTGTTTGCTTCCATGTTGGTGGGCATCTGGATTGAGCGGGCACGTTGCGCGGCATTTAATCCCCAGCGTATACCGGCTTCTTCAATCCATTGGTGTAATTTTGGAATGGCGGTTTCGTCAATGTTGAAACGCGCTCTGAGGGCGGGCACTTCAAGCAAAGCAAGCAATTCGCTGACCGCAAAACGAGAGTCGGGCAAGTTCAGTAAGGCTTCAACGGCAACCAGAATGGGATTTTGTCCGCGTTGTTGTTGATCGCTCAGACTGTAAGGAATATGGCGCGGATCATCAGCTTGTATTTGTCCAAACACGGCGCGTATATGTGGCGCGTATTTATTGATATCCGGCACCATCACAATGATATCGCGCGGAAAAAGCGGCGAATTTTGCTGTTGCGCGACTTCAAAGCGAGCCAGCAACTGGTCATGCAATATTTCGACTTCGCGTTGCGGACTGTGGGCGATATGAAATTGAATTGAATCATCCGCTTCAGGCAGCAGGTTCGGTTTATCAGGCAAAGGTTCCAGATCGAGAATGGATTGCTGGAGATGTTGCAATAAGCTGCGCTGATCTGCTGTGCCGTAATCTTTGAATAAGTCGATTTTGCTTTCAGGCCACTGCCAGTTGGCATAGCTTTGTGTTTCATCAAATTGATCGAGCAGTCGTATGTAATCGCGCCCCTGTTTGCCCCAGGCTGCCAATAATGGCGGCGCATGCAGGTGCAGATCATCGTCAGTCAATGCTGAGCTCATGCCTGATTTATAGGCGTGGCGACGGCGTTCGGCTTTTAAGAGTTCCTTGTCTTCAATAATGTCGGCCCAGTAATGCTGGCAGGGGTTGTGGACAAATAAGACGATCTGGCAAAACTTGCCGAGTTTGGCAAAGACTTCCAGCGATTGTTGAGGTAAAGATGATAAGCCGAATAACATGATTCGGCGCGGCATGCCTACTGGGCGTGAGGTGAGGGCGTCAATTTGGTTCATAAACCGGGTATGTACGGCCGCCCGGCTTGCGAATGGTGTGGCGTCCACACCTAAATCAGTGAGAACTGCTTGCCAAAAGGCGGCTTGCCATTTTTGCGTGGTCGGCATGTCTTTAAGTTCGCCGTGAGAATTACGCAATTCGGCCTGGCCTTGGGCCCAATCTGTCATCCAGTCCGAACGATATACCTGATATTGGTCAAAAAGATCAGCAAGCTGTTCGGCAAGTTGGTGGCGTTTTCGGCTGTTACTGTCATTCGTCAGAAAACTTGCCAGTATCTCAAAGCCGGGTTGGTTAATCAGGGTGGGTAGCAAACGATATAAGCGCCAAATCAGTGGGGCTTTTGCCAGGGGTTGTTCATTAGGGATTTGCTCACCTAATACCGCGCGATAAACACTCCAAATAAACATTGAAGGCAATTGCATTTTGAAGGCAGCGGCAATGCCTAAAGAACTGTTTTGCGCCAGGTTTTGTTTTAGCCATTGCCCCATGCCATTACTTTGTACCAGGAAGGTTTCATTTTCCAGTGGGCTCAGTGGGTGTTGTCTTAACCAATATTCAACCACATCGCGTAGTTGCTCCAATTGATTGGAATGAATCACGGCAATGCCGCTGTCGAGCGAATTGGCATGATTGGCGTCGGTCATAGGGGTAGCCTAGGATAATTGGGATTTAGGGCAACGTTTAAGTGTTTACATTTTGCGATCAATTAACCGGGCAATTGCTGCAAGGGTAACGCTATTTGGGAGTCTCGCGGCTTGATCAGGCTGGCTTAAGACTAAGCCGCCTGAAGATCAGGCCGGTATTTATTGGGGCTTAGTAATTACGTTGTACTGAGAAGTTAGCCAATTGAATCAACGCGGTTTTGTATTCTGAATCTTGTAATACCGATAAGGCGTTGATGGCTTTTTCAGCCTCTTCTTCCGCGCGTTGTTCGGTGTAATCTATCGCTTTGGTGTGTTGAACGATGCTGTAAATTTCAGCAAAGGCGTCGCGGTTGCCATTTTTGATGGCATCGATGATTAATTGCGCATCGCTTTCGTTACTATTTTGAATAGCGTAAATGAGCGGGAGAGTGGGTTTGCCCTCAGCCAGATCATCCCCCAGGTTTTTACCCAGTTCTTCTTTTGTAGCTTTGTAATCCAGTGCGTCATCAATTAATTGAAAGGCGATGCCGAGATGTTGGCCGTATTGGGCCAAGCCTTCTTCAATTTCTTTAGATGAGTTTGATATGACTGCGCTTAAACGGGTGGCAGCGCTAAAAAGAATGGCGGTTTTTCTGGCGATAACTTCCAGATATTTGGCTTCGGTGGTTTCAGGATTGTTGCAGTTTAATAATTGCAATACTTCGCCTTCGGCAATGGCTGTCGTGGTTTTCGACAGGATTTCCATGACCCGCATATTGTTGGTGCGAACCATCATTTCGAAAGCACTTGAATAGAGGTAATCGCCAACCAATACGCTGGCTGCATTACCCCATACTGCGTTGGCTGAGTCTTTACCGCGGCGCAAATTGGATTCATCAACCACGTCATCATGTAACAGCGTGGCGGTATGAATGAATTCGATAACTGCTGCGAGAATCAAATGACTGTCGCTGACACCGTCTAGGGCTTTGGCGGCTAATAACAACAGCATGGGGCGCAGTCGTTTGCCGCCATTGCCTACGATATAATGGCCGACTTGATTAATAAGAATTACATCGGAACTCAACTCATTGATAATGAGTTGATCCACTGCCAGAGCCTCTACTGAGGTTAATTTCTTGATTGAATCAAAATCAATGGAGGAGGCGGGTGTACTCAAGCTATTTTCTGATTGCGATGCCATTAGTTCTGCTTTGTGCTTAGGGTGTGGTTTAATGTGAAGCCGTTAATAGACTTTAATTTCGGCATTATAACGCATATTGAACAGTTGATTGCCGATGCTATTGCTTCGATGTTGATATTCGAACTGGATAGGAGCGTAAATCTAAAATCTGCAAATTATGGGTAATTTAGATTTGACTATGATTTGCCTTAAACAATATAATCCTCTATTAACTTAATTAGATTGATGCTTGATGGAGCTTACGCCGATGTATGCGGTAATTCAAACAGGTGGTAAACAGTACCGAGTAGAAGAAGGTACTTATTTAAAAATTGAAAAATTAGATCTTGGTGAAGGTGACAGCGTTGAGTTTGACAAAGTGCTGTTGATTAAATCAGGTGACGACGTCAAAGTCGGATTGCCTTTCATTGAAGGCGGAAAGGTCACTGCGACTGTTCTGTCTCAAGGAAGACACAAAAAAGTTAGAATCGTTAAATTCAGAAGACGTAAGCACCACATGAAACAAATGGGGCATCGTCAATACTACACAGAAGTCCAGATTACTGGCATTTCTGCTTAAGAAAATCTATTAAATTGTAGAAAGGTTGGTTTAATATGGCTCATAAGAAAGCGGGTGGTAGTACACGCAACGGTCGTGACTCGAACGCGAAACGCTTAGGTGTAAAACGTTACGGCGGCGAAGCAGTAATCGCTGGGAATATTATTGTTCGTCAACGTGGAACTCATTTCCATGCCGGCGACAATGTAGGCATTGGCAAAGATCATACTTTGTTTGCGACTGCCGACGGTAAAGTGGTTTTTCAGGCCAAAGGCCCTAAAAGCCGTAAATTTGTCAGTATTCTTACTGCGTAAAACTTATCTTGTCGCTTTTCGGCGGCAGTAAGTTCGAAAAAAGCCTCGCCCTTCATGGTGGGGCTTTTTTGTTTGTGGTGGTTTGATTGAGTGTGGCGGTGTGAAATATGAGATTTGTAGACGAGGCGGAAGTTCGTGTCGAAGCGGGTGATGGCGGAAATGGCGCAGTTGGATTTCGTCGGGAAAAATACATCCCTATGGGAGGGCCTGACGGTGGTGACGGAGGTGATGGTGGTAGTGTTTATTTGCTTGCAGTGGAAAATGTAAATACTCTGGTAGATTTTCGATATCATGCCACACATAGGGCGCAGCGTGGCCAGAACGGTATGGGGCGCAATTGTACCGGCAAGAAGGGTGAGGATTGTTTCGTGCCTGTGCCGTTAGGTACGAAAGTAATGGATGCTGAAACCGATGAGGTCATTGGTGATATGACTAAGATCGGTCAAACCTTATTGGTGGCTCAGGGCGGCTTTCATGGCTTGGGCAATACGCGTTTCAAAAGCAGTATCAATAGAGCGCCGCAAAAAGCCAGCAAGGGCAGTGAAGGTGAGCATCGTCGTTTGAATCTTGAATTGACTTTGATTGCTGATGTCGGTCTGTTGGGAATGCCAAACGCTGGAAAATCTAGCTTGATAAGATCGGTGTCATCGGCAACTCCCAAAGTTGCTGATTATCCTTTTACTACCTTGCATCCGAATTTGGGAGTGGTCAGAATTGATGATTTGCGCAGCTTTGTAATTGCGGATATTCCAGGTGTGATTGAAGGTGCGGCAGAAGGTGCTGGCTTGGGATTGCAATTCCTTAAGCATTTGTCTCGCACCAGTTTGTTGTTGCACATTGTTGATATTGAGCCTTATGAAAGCGCAGAATCTCCAGTAGAAGCAGCTAGAAAAATCATTAATGAAGTTGAAAAATGGAGTGATGATTTGGCTAATAAGCCGCGCTGGTTGGTATTAAATAAAATAGATAGGGTGCTTGATGAAGAGCTCGAAGAGCGCGCTCAAGCAATTATTGAGCAGTTAAACTGGCAAGCGCCCGTTTTTAAGATTGCCGCAATTACCGGCGGCGGCACTCAAGAGCTTATGTATGCCATCATGAATTATTTAGAACAGCAACGACAGGTAGATAGTGAACAGCAGAGCTGAATTTGCAAAAATCAAGCGGGTGGTGATTAAGATCGGTAGTTCCCTGCTAACCAAGGGGGGGCGAGGTCTTGACAAGATTGCTATCGCTGATTGGGTTAGACAAATGGCTGATCTTAGGAGGCAAGGTATCGATGTTATTTTGGTGTCTTCGGGATCGGTTGCTGAAGGAATGTGTCGTTTAGGATTAAAGACTAGGCCGACAGCATTGCACGAGTTGCAGGCGGCAGCATCGGTCGGTCAGATGGGCTTGGTGCGTGTTTTTGATGATAACTTTCAGCAACATGGTTTGCACGCGGCTCAAGTGCTGCTTACGCATGATGATTTGTCGAATCGTCAGCGATACCTGAATGCCCGAAGCACCTTGCTCACATTGCTTAAGCTGGGTGTGGTGCCGGTTATTAATGAAAATGATGCGGTAGCTACTGAAGAAATTCGTTTCGGTGATAACGACACTCTGGCGGCTTTGGTCGCTAATCTGGTTGAGGCGGAATTGCTAGTGATTCTGACCGACCAAAAAGGTTTATTTACTGCTGATCCCAGTGTGAATCCCGATGCCACATTGATCTCTGAGGTGAGTGTCAATGATGAGCGATTGGAAAAAATGGCGGGAGATAGTCGAAGTGGTTTGGGGCGTGGCGGTATGTATACCAAAGTGCGTGCGGCTAGGTTGGCATCAAGATCGGGTGCGGCAACGGTGGTTGCGCCGGGAGTTCATGAAAGCGTCATTCTGTCGGTTTTTGCCGGTGATGATTTGGGTACGCATTTTTTGCCGGACATTGAGCCCTTGATCGCAAGAAAGCGTTGGCTGGCTGGTCAGTTGCAAGTTAAGGGTAAATTAGTTGTTGACTCAGGGGCTGTAGTGGCTTTGAAAGAGCAGGGAAAAAGCCTGTTGGCAGCCGGTGTAAGGTCTGTGTCCGGGCAATTTGAGCGAGGTGAGCTGGTGTCCTGCTTGAGCGAGTCAGGGTTGGAAATTGCCCGCGGTTTGGTTAATTATGGTCATGCAGACGCAAAGTTAATTATCGGTAAAAATAGTTCGGAGTTTGAAAAAATTCTCGGCTATGCAGATGATGCGGAATTGATACACAGGGATAACTTGGTCTTGATTTAATTTTCGAGCATAAAAAAGGCCGGTGTTTTATTTAAAACACCGGCCTTTTTTTTTAAATCAAACTATTGATTAAGCGATAGCTTTGACTTTCAGATTTAATCTGCTTTTGCTGCGAGAAGCTTTATTCTTGTGAATAATGCCTTTGTTAACTGCTGAGTCAATGATTGGCACTGCAGTATTGTAAGCAGCTTGTGCTTTTTCTTTATCGCCAGCTCTGACGGCAGCAATAATTTTTTTAATGAATGTCCGTAAGTTGCTACGTTGTCCTGCGTTGCGAATACGGCTTTTTTCCGCTTGTCGCGCACGCTTTTTAGCTTGTGCTGTATTAGCCATGGTATCTCGGTAATTTGTTTTAAGTTAATCAGACTAAGAATTATCTTTTCAAATGGTACTATTGTCAAATTTTAAATCACGTTGAGGCAGTGTTGAGCAAACAACTATTCAAATCGACAGCCATTATTGGCTTAATGACACTAATATCCCGGATTCTGGGCTTTGTTAGAGACATGTTGATTGCGCAAATCTTTGGCGTGGGTTTGGCGACAGATGCATTTTTTGTGGCTTTCAAAATACCAAATTTCTTTAGGCGCTTATTTGCTGAAGGTGCTTTTGCGCATGCCTTTATTCCTGTTTTAGCTGATTATAAAGAAACAGGCAGCCAACAAGAATTAAGGGATTTGATTAATAAGACGTCAGGAATATTAGCCTTGACGCTGTTATTTATTTCCTTGATTGGAATGATATCGGCTCCGTTGTTAATTATGGTCTTGGCGCCAGGCTTTAGCTTAAATGGAACGCAGGCAGAGCTTGCTTCTCGACTATTAATGATGGTCTTCCCCTATTTGCTTTTTATCACCCTAGTGGCATTTTCTGGGGCGATATTAAATGCGCATGAAAAGTTCGCTGTTCCTGCTCTGACTCCGGCAATACTGAATATTTGCATGATAGCGGCGACAATCTGGTTGGCACCCTTAATGACTGAGCCGGTAATGGCCTTGGCCTATGGCGTATTTGCTGCGGGAATAGTGCAAGTCTTATTTCAATTGCCTGCGTTGAGTCGCCTGGGCTTGTTGCCCCGATTTAAAATCGATTTTCAGCATCCCGGCGTAAAGCGTGTTACCAGCCTCATGCTGCCCGCCATATTCAGTGTATCTGTCACGCAGATCAATTTATTATTGGATAGCTTGTTCGCGTCATTTTTAGCGGTGGGGAGCGTCTCGTGGCTTTACTATTCCGATAGATTAGTAGAGTTTCCACTTGGAATATTGGGCATGGCGCTGTCCACGGTGATTCTTCCACAACTGGCAAAAAATTATGTCGCAAATGATAGTCAGGCATTTTCAAATTCGCTGGATTGGGGCTTGCGTTTGATATTTTTGGTCGGGATGCCGGCCACCATTGGCTTATTCGTTTTGGCTGAGCCTATGCTGGCAACTTTATTTCAGTATGATGAATTTTCAGCAACGGACAGAGTCTTTGCCGGTCAGAGTTTGAAAGCCTATGCGATTGGCTTGATGGGCTATTTTATGATCAAAATTCTGGTACCTGGTTTTACCTCAAGACAGGATATGAAGACGCCATTCCGTTATGGTGTATATGCTATGGCAGTAAGTTTGGGCTTGAATTTGGTGCTGATATTTCCTTTGGCGCACGCCGGGCTTGCCTTGGCTACCTCGTTAGGGGCTTGTTTAAATGGGCTCTTGCTATTTAGAAAACTGCTGCAGGATCAAGTGTATAGGCCCACTCAAGGTCTATGGCTGTTTTTGTTTCGAATAATTCTAGCCAGTGGCGCGATGGCAGCCTGCCTAAGCTACTGGCTGGATATTGAACAATGGAATCAGTGGAACGCCACAAAGCGCGTTTTAAACTTGTGTGAGTGGATTGCGATCGGCGGCTTTGTTTATATGTCAGCGCTACTATTGCTAGGGCTTAGGCTACGACATTTAAAGATTGCCAAGTGAGTAATTTCATTCGCCGATTATCATATCTGCAGAGCTAATAATATTGTCGAGAAAGTCGCTTAATTTATCAACCGACTGAGTTGTGGATTCCTGGCTGATATTGAGCTGGTTGAAAACCTCGTCCGGACAAGGCTGCTGCTGACCATCGCCAATGCCCAGTTTACCCAGTAAATAGTCATTGAGATAAGTCAGTAGATTCAGTTGGTAATTTTCACCACGGTAATAGGGGTTGTGATGGTGATAGACCACATCAATGATGGGTTTAGGCATACACCAGGCGCCCATTAGCCACGCGCCAAGCATGGTGTGATCAACACCAAAGGCAAACTTTTCCAGATTGAAAATGGTCAAAGTCGGATTTGCAAGAATAAGATTATTTAAATAACTGAACTCTTCAGGAAACTGATCGCCCATTAAAGGGAAACCTATATTGTGCAGCAGTCCTGCCAAGAAAAATTGTGCGGGAGCAAGCCGATTTTCAACAGGAATTTGATTGTTAAGCAATTGCATAAGCCTGCTACTGGCTAATGCTTGAATCCAGAACGAACGGGTACCTGTAGGGCCGTTTTTGGGGCATTTTAAAGGTGCAAGCGCCGATAAACCCAGGGCCAGATTAAAAACAAAATCAAAGCCTAATACCCGGCTGATGGCTTCCTGAATGCTGGTTATTTTTCCATGATATCCATACAGTGGCGAGCTTGCCCAGCGAATGATTTGAGCCGCCAATAAGGGATCAAGCTCAATGATCTCAGCCAGTTTTGCAGCATCTGCATGAGGGTCGGCGGCTAATTGCATAATTCTTAGCGCGATCCCTGGCAGTGGAGGCAGTGTTTGAATGCGGTTAATGGCCTCTCGCATGTCCTGTGGCGGCGTAAAACCATCCAACTGAGGATTGATGCTGTTGAGCGTCCAGTTAATCAGAGAAGGATCCATAATCGTAAAGGTATTAAGTTAGGTTGAGTCGGCTCAATTTGCGATAGAGCGTTCTTTCGCTGACATTCATTTCGGCGGCAATCAATTTACGATTGCCGCTATGTCTATCAAGTAGTTCTTTAATAAAATTGGCTTCCAGTTGATCAAGAGAACTGGCTTGAGTCTGTGGAATGGCTATGTCCGCGGCGGTGAAGGCTGCTTGTGGCGCAATTGATTGCCGCTGAATAATATTGATGTCGTGTTCTTCAATGCGGTGATCAGTGCATATGCTGCTGGCCAGATGCAGACAGTTTTTCAGTTCTCGAATGTTACCGGGCCAATCATGCTGAATGAGCTTGATTTGCGCTGGTTTGCTGATGGTGTAAGAGCAAACGTTCATTTCGCCAAACTGTTTTAATAAGTGATCACAAATAAAGGGAATATCCTGTTTTCGCTCGCGTAGCGGCGGCAACTGAACTGGAAACACCGATAGCCGATAAAATAAGTCTTCACGAAACTCACCTGCTTTTACCATCTCAGTCAGATTTCGATGAGTCGCACACACAACCCTGACCTTTGAAGTTAGCGGTGTTGTTCCGCCTACACGACGAAATTGACCACTTTCTAACGCGCGCAATAATTTTGGTTGCTGAGACAGCGGCAATTCGCCAATTTCATCCAGAAATAAGGTGCCGTTATCGGCTAGTTCAAACAGCCCCTTTTTACCCGATGCCGCGCCGGTAAAGGCGCCTTTTTCATGACCAAATAATTCACTTTCAAACAAATTCTCCCCCAGGATGGTGCAATCCATCACAACAAAATCATGTTCAGCATTCTTAGAATGTTGGTGTATGAATTCTGAAGCAAGTTCTTTGCCAGTTCCTGTTTCTCCAAACAATAATACCGGAACTTGAGATTGCGCAGCCTGGGTTAATTTGTTTTTTAGGGTTAGAAATGACGGCGATGCACCCACCATAGGGGATTTATTGATAGTCGATTTTAACGGTGTGGTGACAGTGATAGATTCACCAATATAAAGCGTGCCATCTGCATCAATTAATGGGTATCCGCGCACCCTGAGCTGGGTCGTCGTATCTTTAATATAATCATTGGGGAAGAGTCCGGCATAAGGTTCGAGCTTGTCAAACAAGCGTTTATGTCGACAATTTCCGGAGTTGTCACAGCATGGACGGCCGATTTGCTGGTCACGATTAATTCCAAAACGTATTTCCCATGCCCGGTTAACGGCGGCAATTTTTAGTGAATTATCAATAATAAGGAAAGGTACATCATGGGTTTCAAGCAATGATTCGAGAGTGATTACGTTAGTAGACATAGGTTCTTTAGGCTTGTTGGCAGCGAATGTCATGACATATCTTGAAGTAGGCTGACATAAGTGTCAGGTATGCTGACAGTTAAGACGTAAAATTTTAATGTGTGCCAAGTATGACGTTTTTAAGCTTTTTGTCTATATGGCATGTAAATTGATCCGAATTTACAAAAGCACCCCAAACCGCACTGAAAAATTTATTTGGTTTCCCAAGCAATGTATCAAAGTGGGTAGGTAATATGCTAGGTCATCTGGAAAAGCAGCATTAACGACCAATTCCAATAAGTGCTCATGCTATCTCTTCTCGGCAATTGCTCCTGCATTGCCCTACTACCTACATCTATGTAGGCATCCAATGGGAGAAGGTTGGGTTGAGGGTTTCAAATAAAAACTTATTGGGATTGGTATAACTTGACTCAGTAATTGGTTAATGCCGTCTGTAAACAACATGATATCTTCGGGAAAAAATTGCTTGCCCAATAAATCGACCTCAGTTTTATCTGGCAATCGATAGCAGCGAATATCATCTTCAGCCGGTTTTATTAATGCCTGCAAACGCTCCAGCAGTTTCAATACGGCTTTTCGCTTCATTACAACAGTAAAGACCGAATACTGAATTGACAATCCTCGTTTTTTTCAAAGTCCTATGTATTTTTGACAAACGCTTTGGATTGGCAATCTCATAGGCAGCCAGATACAAACCATTATCACTGTCCGCCATTAACTGATGGCCAGCAGAAATTGGTGCAGCTTATTGATCGTGCTTCTCGCTGCATAAATAATTTTGCCATTGCCTCAGTGCGGTACCGGCTTCAAACTCCAAATCTGACAGCAATGCCGGATAAAAATCCCATACCTGCAAAGGCAACTGCTGGGATAATGCGGTGTCAGAAAGTTTTTTTCATAGCTTGAAAACCGAGCTAATTCATCATCAGACTTACACAACTCGAGCGGAAGCTAGGCGGGCTGTATTTGAATATATTGAAATTTTTTACAACCGCGAGCGATTGCATTTCGCCAATGGCTATTTGTCCCCAGTAGACTACGAATTGCAGCACAAAGCTGCTTAACCATGTGTCCGGAAAAGTATTGACACATCAGATGATATTGGTGACGTAAAAAAGCACTGATTGGCTGGAAAAAATAAAGAATTATTGGATGAATGAGACAGCTATGCCTTGAATTATAAAAAACGACGAGCTAGTGGGTAACTAACCCGAAGTAGTTCGTCACGCTTAAAAAAAACGGTTTATCAGCAGCCTTGTTTAACTTAGCCAGATTCTGGGCAATAGTTTTGCAAGTGGCTCCTTTGGCTATAAATTCCATCTTATACTCAGGTCGACAAGTTAGCTCGAACAACGTTTATTTGTCGGAAGGAAATCAGATGAACAAATTCGCGATAAGTTTTTTATGTATGCTGGGGATGATAATAATATCGAATGACCTTTTGGCAAATCCTCCGCTACCGTCGCAGTATCCACTGAATAAAATAAAAATTTCCATTTTGCATAAAACACCCCCTGGTATTCCAGGCGGTTACCAAATTACTATTAACGGTAGCGGTAACAGTTTTTACATCCAAGACAGCCAAGAAAAGCAAGCTCTTAATGTTTCCAAAGAGACCTTGCTTGAACTGGTTAACGACTTTTACACAATTCATTTTTTTGAATTGCCAGACACATACGCTGTTAAAAAACAGGTGATACTTAAAAACAATGCAACCTTAGCGACAGTGGTGACAAAGCTGACCAAACAAAGCAATAAAATGATGTGTATTCAACTCCGGTCTTTTAAAAAATGCCTGACCATTGTCGATAATCAGCCAAATGAAGCGGCACAACTCGTTAATAAAATCGAAGGGCTGTTTCTTGCCAAACAGTAAGCCCTGTCGGGCATACCGTTTATGCCCGACATCAATTCTTCATCAAGTTCCATCCATGGTTCATTTTAATGCTACCAGCACTGATAATATTTAATCGAACCGCCGGTGTAAATCAGTTAAAACCTATATCAAATCAGCTCATCGCCTGCCATAGGTTCTGCATCAGGACTGGCGTTGAGCCAGGTGTAAAACCCATTGAGTTCGCCTCGCGATTGCCGCTCACGAAAATAAGTCTCGGTCTTCAATGCGGAAACCTTTTCGGCAATGGCCATGACGAAAAACTGGTTCATTGATACATGCTCTTCCTCCGCCACTCTGCAGGCGTAAGTAAAGAGAGATAAGGCAAACGAAGCACCGTTCCGGCTTCGAGATGCGGCGACGAGAACATTGGTATCCAAAACGACACGAGGAGTTTTCATATCACATATCATCTTGACCCGCCTAAGAAAGTCAAGGCGACTAATTATTTGCCGTTGTTATTCTGGCACTATCTTAAAAGGCCATTTTAATTAAGGTGAATGGCGGCAATGCATGGGACTGCTGCCGCTGGGCATGTGGGGGCAATGACGACTGTGGGTCGATTTCGACACTTTGCCACTTCCAAAAGCCATCGTTATTTTTCAGCGTGTTCTGAAGAATGCATTTAAAACAAACTAACTTTTTATTGAATTTTTCGAGTGTATGAGTAAAAAAATTAAAACAGGCTTTGTTTGCGATCAGTGTGGGGCGGATTATCCGCGTTGGGGCGGGCAGTGTACGAGTTGCGGGGAATGGAATACGATCAAGGAAGTTCGGCTGGGTTCGTCGACACCGTCACGCATCAGTAAAGCCGGAGGTTATGCCGGCAGTCGCTCGGAAGTGACCTTGCTATCTGATGTTAATCTGACCCATGCCGAACGTATTTCCAGCGGTATTTCCGAGTTTGACCGAGTTTTGGGCGGTGGTATTGTCAAAGGCAGTGTTGTGTTGATAGGCGGTGCACCGGGAGCTGGTAAGAGTACGATTTTGCTGCAGGCTATCGCTAATATTGCCGAGCGCGGCGTAAAGGTGTTGTATGTGTCCGGCGAGGAATCCATGCAGCAAATTGCCGAACGGGCATATCGACTGAAGCTGCCTGCGGGCAATATCATGATGCTGGCGGAAACGTCGGTGCAACGTATTTGTGATGTGTTGGATGAAGTAAAGCCGCAAATTCTGGTGATCGATTCCATTCAGGTGATGCATACCGATGATGCCGATTCCGCGCCGGGGTCTGTGTCGCAAGTCAGGGAATCGGCCAGTTATCTGACGCAATATGCCAAGAAGCATCTGGTGTCCGTGTTTATGGTGGGACATGTCACAAAGGATAATTCACTGGCGGGGCCGATGACCTTGAGTCATATCGTCGATACCCAAATCATGCTGGCCTCGACCGATGATGCCCGCTTTCGAGTATTAAGAGCGGATAAAAATCGTTTCGGAAGCGTCGGTGAACTGGGTTTTTTTGCAATGGACAGCACCGGACTTAAAGAAGTTAAAAATCCGTCGGCAATGTTTCTTAATCGTCCGGATAAGCCATCTTCCGGCAGTGTGGTGACGGTGTTATGGGAAGGTACTCGGCCATTATTGGTGGAAATTCAGGCCCTGGTGACTGAGTGCCAATACGGCAATCCAAGACGATTAGCCGTCGGTTTTGATCAAAATAGGCTGGCTATGTTGTTGGCGGTGCTGTCACGGCATGGCGGTATTTTTACCGCGCAGGATGAAATTTATGCCAATGTGGTCGGCGGTATTAAGGTGACTGAAACCAGTTCTGATTTGGCGATTTTGGTGGGGATTGTTTCCAGTCTCCGGGACAAAGTGATTGCTCACGATGTGTTCTTTTTTGGTGAGATTGGCTTGAGCGGAGAGATTCGGCCGGTGGCGAACGGTTACGCTCGTTTGGGTGATGCCGCCAAACATGGCTTTAAAAAAGCAGTCATACCCAAGGCGAATGCGCCTAAAAAACCGGTGGAAGGTTTGACAATTTATCCGGTGTCAACGCTGTCGGAAGCATTGGATATTCTTGCTGAATTTGAATAGGTAATGATTAAAAGCCGGCGAGTGCCTGCAAATCTCTTTCCAGTAAGGCGTGATCACCCAAGTTAAGTTCAACCAGGCGTTTTAGTTGGGAAATACTGTCCAGGTCGATGTGGTCGCATCTAAAACCCACTTGGTTTCCTAGCGTATGAGCGCTGCTGACTTGCATTTGAATTTGATAAAGTTCAGATAGCTCGAGATTGAGGGTGTACGATTTTTCAAGCTCTTCTTTCCAGGCAAAGTCAAAACTTAGCAAACACCCTTTGAGCGAAAGATCGACAACCTCGCATAACCAGGTTTTGGTGTCTGAGTTTAACGTGGCATCGGCTTTGTAAAGAACGCGATGGAATTGGCGGTTGTCTTTAGTTTCAGTAGGCATGGCTTAGCTTATAAAGAATTGCATGGAGGTATCGCCAACGACCAGAACATCGTTGTTGTGCAATTGCGCAGAGTTGTTACCTAGCGGTTGGCTGTTTAGAGTAATTGCATGGCCGTGTTCAAGTGCCGAAACAAAATAGCCATCTTTTCTTTTGACGATGGCAATGATACCGCTATCGGCTTTCCCTAGTTTGGTTAATGAGTTCTTCAGCGGAAGTATCTTCCCGATGTTATTTCCAGAGGTGATCTGTAAATTAGCAGAGGGAATGTGTAAGCCACTCTCAATTTCTCTGTTTAGTGCGAGGACATCTTGTTGGACCAGATTTTCCATTTGCAATGGTAAGTCGTCAACGGATTCAGAGTCAGTGAAGATGATTTTATGTTTACCAATGTTTATTGCATCGCCGTTTTGAAGCGTGGCGGTTTCAACTTTTTCGCCGTTGATTATCAGAGGAAACTCATTATTGAGTTGCTTAATAGTGGCATCAGTATCCCGAATAACGACAACGGCATGGGCTGGAGCAACTGCGAGGCTGTCAATGATCAGGTCGTTAGTTTCATCTCTGCCGATATGCACAATGCCCTTTTCAAAAAGGCGTGAACAGATAGCCTTGTCTTTAAAAAATACAGTGAGTTTAGCCATTACGTTGGTTGAATTAGCCCAAATAGGCCTTGATTATAGACAGTATTACGGCTTGTTCAAGAAAGCTGGCGTTTATGGGCGTTGTTGGCTAACGCTTATGGCTGCGTTTTTCAGATCCTTTTGGTAAAAAGCGTACTAATTTAACGGCATTGTTGTCACGCTCAATAATTTCCAATGCATGGCCGTGCAATTTGATGCCTGTGCCTGGATTGGGAATGGTTTCCATGAATTCTATAATCAGTCCATTTAGGGTTTTTGGACCTTCAGTGGGTAACGACCATTGTGTTATACGATTAAGTTCTCTCAAGTTGATATGAGCATCTACTAAATAGCTGCCATCATTTTGGGGGGTAACGCTGACATCGTCGGTGATCAACTCGCCGACAATTTCTTGTAACAAATCATCAAGCGTTACTAATCCCTGAACATCGCCATATTCATCGACAACCAGGCCGATACGCAGTTTTTCCTGCTTAAACCGTTGCATCTGGTTGTGGACAGGCGTGTTTTCAGGGATGAAGAAGGGTTTAGCCAGGTGGCTGATAATCGTTTGCTTGTCGAAGTCATTACGATTAAGCAGCGCTAGGATATGGCGTAAATCCAAAATGCCTATAACTCGGTCAATGTTCGTCTTGTAAACCGGTAATCGGGTATGAGGACTTGTGCCAATTATGTTGACG
>JABFRC010000202.1 GCA_013141375.1 Methylococcaceae bacterium
AAATGCAACTAAAACGGCAATATGAAAAAATTTCATCATGTTCCTAAAACGACTGAATTTTATCGGTAATTCTTACAAAATGTAATAGTTCATTTGCTCTTTTCAAGCGACATTTCTGCCTGTTCTGGCAGTTTCCACATGCCGCCAGTAGATGGGTCAATGATAATTCCACCAATGATTGCCCCAGGTAACCCCCCGCAAAGGTTTCCAAAGTACCAGCCGCTTAGCTCAGCATTCAGAATTGCACTTACCGTCTGATAACCCTCTTTTTTATACTCGACGGTATATCGGCTGCTGCTGAAATAGCCTGAACTATTGTCAAGCGTAACTGTTTCCGGCGTTGTACCACCGTGAACCATAAAACCATCTTTGTTTTTGATAATGAACTCAGCCTTGTCGGGGACACTGACTATTTTTACTGGTGTGGTAGTGCCATTTACTATGGACGCACAGCCGATTAGGGTTACCGTGTTGATTACTGCGAGTGCCATTACAATTTTTTTCATAGAATTATTTTGCGGTATATTAAACGCTCAGTTTAGACGATAAGTTTAGCGGCTACTGGCGGCTCTTCGCCAATTAGTTTTTTAGTGCTCTGCTGTAACCGCCCTTTAGTACCGATAGCGGTTTTCGCTATCGCCCTCCAACTCAGCAATAAGGTCTTTTGTCTGCTTTCTATAAGTTACGCTTCAGAAGGTGCAGGTTTAATAAACCCAGTGTGCCTGCGTACAGCTCTGCGCACACCAGCAATGCGCACACCTAAGGCTGGTATGATTTCCAGTATATCGTCGGCAATTGGCTTCTTATTAAGGATAGCTGAGGCTCTGTATTGGAGTTTTATATTTGGATTATCTCTTTGGTTTTACTGCTATTTGAGATTCACACGATGGTGTCGGCATCATGTAAATCTCTGTTAAGTTCAATGCATGTTGATTTTGAGTGGATAGGTTTGTCAGTGTAAGAATCTCAATTAATGAACAGAAAAACACTGTCCTTCATGATGAAGCTTCTTGCCTGTGATGGCTTCTAGTTCAACCATTTTCTTAGTCGCATCATCTACAGATATATCTAACTTTGCTGCTATGTCGTTGAGTGAAAATAACGGCGTACCATCCTCAGTCACACCGATTGAATTTGGCATATCGAACATTTCTTCTACGACTTGGTCTGCAGCCTCTAAAAATTCTGGCGGTGCAACTTCAAGCATGTGTAAGAACGCGATGGTTGCCTCCGGTGAATCTTCGCCAAAAGACTGAATGGTGTCTTGATATGCCGCCAATGCCAAACTCATAGGGCTAGGTGCAGGCGTGGGTAACATGCCAAGTTTTCGCATGACTTCGACATGTTCCGGTGTCATAGCTTGGTCATCAAGCATTGCAACTTCGTTTATAACTTGTTCAGTTTCTTTAGATTTTGCTCCATGTTTCTTAATGATGCCTTGGAATCTCACAAGTAACTCTTCAAATTGTTCTACGTTCATTTTGTTTTCCTTGCCGGATTGCGGCGTTAAAATTTAGAGTTTTTTCCTGAAAATGCCTATACCACGAACTGACAAAACTGACTAAAGGGGGTTTTGTCGGTTCTGTCAGTTCGTGGTAGGCGTGTTTTCACAGAAAAACGGGGTTAATGTAATATTCTGGCAAGGGTGGTCGTCCTGTTACTGGTTTCGGTTTTCGGTGCATCATCAGCCAGTTTTCATCAATCAAGATATTGCAGGCCGATTCAATTTCTTGCTTATCCTTAAGACCATGCCAACCTTTGCGCTCGACGTCTCGGCTTGTAAATGAATCTGGCAAAGCCTTTGCTTTTATCTTGCCTGCCAACCTTACCGCCGCTTCATACTCTGGACTTTCCGCCATGGCATAAATTCGCCTTGCATGGCTTTCAAGATACTTGCACCAGTCCACCGCGAGCTGTGCAGATTGGGCCGATACATCCCCGCGGGATTTACCGTCTGCAATGTCTATGCAATGAAATATCAAGGCTAATGAAGGCATCAGCTTGCCGAACTTTGATAAATGCTCAACCATGAGTGGGTTTTCTTCGGTCGGTAACTTTACGGCTTCAAGATTAGTGAACCATTCAATAAAAACGGCTAGCCCTGCATCATCAAACCGAAAATAAGGCCGATTGTCATAGTCGCCTTGCTTTGCGCCATACTGAATAAAATCCAGCTCAGCCAGCATTTTAATAACACTGTAGGCGCGTTCCTTATCGGCCTTGTTAAATGGCTTATCGATATATTCCCACTGCTTCGGCATGTCAGGCCAAACGGCAAGTTGTAAGCGTTGCATAAGTCCGTCATTTAGCCCGTTCATGGCTTGATATAGGTAGCGTTTTAGCTTGTCTGGCTGTATGCCACCTAACAGGCTGATACAGATACTAGGGGCTTCGGTTAGCCCGCGCCCTATCTTAAAATCCGTATACCTGCCATTACCATTCCAGCCATGCAAAAAATAGGTGCGTTCCTCTTGGCCTTGTTCGGTTTCCCATTTCGCCAGTAAGCCAGTCAGTTCGTCACGCTCAACCAATAAGCCACGCGCGTTTTGTTTCTGCAAAACAGTCATACTCTGTACGCTGGTTTCATTCGTCTTGAACAAGCGCCGGGTGGCTTCGGGTTCTGCCTTCTCTGTTAGCTCCAGATAGTCAGCCTTTAACTTTTGCAAGTCATCCCCTTTAGCTACACCATCTTTGCCCTTACCTTTAGCCGCCTTAGATAACTGCGCTTTCACATCGTCAACCATGGCTTTGTTTGCCAGCATATCGAACTCAGCACCGGTTTTGTCCTTCTCGAACTGTTCTGCATATTCAGCTTGCAGGCGGTCAAGTAAACCTGTTGCCTCGCTCATCGTCGGGGTTTTCTTTTTGGAAGGTGGCGCAATAACCGCACCCCACAAGTTTGGCACGATTTCCCAATCATCAAACTTTTTAGGTTTGATACTACAACCAGCACCGATAACCGAAGCGGTGACAACGATTGCCGAAACTGTGACAAAGTCCGGGGGTGTTTGCATTCTGTGACTAACATCAGCTAACCATGGCCGAAACGGTGCCGGTATCATTTCAGGTGGTAGTGCTTGCACAGGTGGAGTTTTGGTTTCTATTTCTCCCGGTATTTCCCAGTCAAAAACGCTAGGGTGTGAACTGACAAAACCGACAAAAGTCCAATCTTCCGGCACATCTTCCGCATTTTTAAGTTCCGTCTGTAACTCTGAGCGCACCCACTTTTTTGAATCCTCCGGAAATGGTTGCAGGCCCTCCCAATCAGGCGCGTGGTTCTGTAACCAGTCCACCACATCGCCCGCCGCTGGCAAGCCTGACAAGTGCAACACTTTAACCGCTGGGGGCGATTCTAGCGTCATTAACGCCGCGTAAACATCGCGCACATAGTGCAAGCCGGGTTCGTCATTGTCGGGCAATAAATAGGCGGTTTTGTAACCATCTAACGGCAACCAATCGGCCTTGCTGGCTGCCTGACTGCCACCTAGCGAAGTCAGGGCACAAACACCAATACTGTGCAGCGCCGCGGCTGACTTTTCACCTTCAACGATAAAAACGGCTTTATCTTTGGGCTGGGCTGCCAGCTTATCCAATCCGAATAGTGGCCTTGGATTAAGCTCGATACCTACCGCAAAGCTGGACCCGTTACGCTTAAAGAATGGCACAATATCTTTTTTGCCGTTGCCGTCCTGATACCGTCCGACCACCCCGAAGGGTGCGCCATCCTTAGCGCAATAGTTCCAAGAATGAATTAATGGTTTGCCGTTATAGCTGCTTGGGATTTTATTCATAGTAAACCCCATTCATTCGCAAGCTTATTCATGGCATCGCCAAAATTAACCGCATACAGTGCCATAGTGAAGGCAACCACATCACCGCCAGCACTGGCACAAGCGAAGCATTTATAAGCGCCTGTCGTTAGGTTTACACGGAATGAACCGGGTTTGTTGTCACTATGGAAAGGGCACAGTCCGCCATCGTTCCAGCCCGCTTTTTTTAGTGGCGCTGTGGGTAATTCATAACGATAAAAATCTAACGGGCTTAATGAGTTTTTGATAAAATCTGCATTGATTTTTTGCTTTTGCTTAATCATTACCACCCCCTAAGTTCGCTGCTTGGGGGCGGCCGCTTTCGTAGCGTTTTACCGCTTCAATATACAAATCCACTCGTTCGCACAATACCCGCCGCAACTCCAATAAAATTTCAGGTTCAATCAGATACCGTCCATAAGTTGCATTGCGCCCAGTAGGGTCTTTGGTTTGTGCTGTTTCCTCTTTGGTTTCAATAGGCCAGCCGTGACGGTTTCTTAATGATTCGATATAGCCGCTTAGTCGATAGCTTGCGGTTTCGTTCTGAAAATCTCTGTGTGTGTATTGCTTTCCGGTTAGAAGGCGCATTAAGGCGCGGCCTGTTAAGGTGTTGCTTCGTGGGAATGTTGGGGTTCTCATTATTTCACCCCTTGGTTTTGTGACTCTACCCAAGCAAAAAATTTGGATTCGCAAATCAAAACCTTGCGGCCAATCCTGACTATTGCGCCGGACTTAGCTAAATTGTTAGAGGACTGATTAAAGATAAGCGCCCGCATCCCACCATTGGTGAATGCGGGGTGTTTTTCAATGAATTGATTTACCGTCAAATAAATCCACGTGGTTACTACTGTTTCAACTTGTATTGATTTCATTTATTGTCTCCCGACAAGATTTGCTATCTATTAATGGTTATCGCCAGCGTTTGCCACCTTTGATGTGTAAAGAATAAGTCACTGTTTAACAATATAAAATACTGTGAATTCTGTGAATTTAATCTTGTGAGTTGCTCACAATATTTAAGGGCGCGCGTTTCCTACAGGCATAAAAAAACCCGCTATTAACGGGCTTTAAAACTCACACTATTTAATTCTATTTTCGGTTGCGTCCAGGCTTGCCTTTATCAAATATTGGATTACTACGCCACCAATCAACATACCCACTTGTGAATAAATTTGAAGCTGCAATAAGTTTGAGTTTAATCTCGCCTGGCCGCATCCCTAATAATTCCGGACTACTTTTAACCAGATTAATTGCAAACTCATCGCGTTCCTTATAGCCGCCAATTCGCGCTTTCGTTTCTAAATTAGTTTCTGGAAGCGGCATTTCGATACAGTCATTCGCTTCAATATCAAGAACATCCTTCAACAAAAAAACACCTTGTTCTATTGGGTTCCAGTTATCGCCATTTACCCCCGGAAACTGGTTGTAAAGAAAAGGTCGTGACAGACCATCTAAGTCAGAATTACCGGGCGAAGGGAGTGAATAATCCTGAATCCTTTCCTGCGCATCCCTTGCATCGTTAAGCATCTCAGTCCATCGTGACAATACCTGCTGACCCGTGATGTAACGACGCTGAGGATTGAATTGCTGTATATCAATCAACAAAAAATGCCACTTTTTAAGATAGCGTATTAGGTCACATAAGCGATATTCATCATGTCCAGATTCATTCGTGTGTGTTGGAAATCCAAAGGCTGCGCAATGTACGATTGATGCTTGGTTATTACTTAAATCATAAGCGTCAATTCCACCGCAATTCTTACCGGCAAAACACCACGTCCAAAACTCTTCGTCTGTTGGCGTTATATCTAATGTTTTTGTCAGTGCAGATTTAGCTTCAAAAAATGAAATGTAATCTTGTTCCGTTTCTTGTTCCGTTTCTTGTTCTTGTTCTTGTTCTTGTTCTTGTTCTTGCACTTGTTCCATCACACACCCCCGAAAATCTTAGCGTTCATACTGGCCACGACATTGCTTACATGGCCGTCGGAAAGGTGACTGTAGCGCTTAACCATTGAAAGGGTTTTGTGACCTAGAATTTCGGCAATTTCCGCCATTGAAGCATTGTTCATGGCCAAATAGCTTGCCGTACTATGACGCAAATCATGCCAGTGAAAATTCTCAATTCCGGCCCGTTCCAAGGCATATTGAAAAGCACTTCTGATATTTATTGGTTTTAACGGGTCTTTACTTGGGAACAATAGATTGCTATCCAAACGCCTAACTTTCGAATGTTCCTTTAGTAGTGAAAGCCCCAAACCAGACAATGGAACGCGCCGCTTCGTGCCGTTTTTAGTTTTATGCAGGATTAAAAAACCTTCCTTTAGGTCTAAATCAGACCAGCGCAAATTCATCAGTTCACTTAACCGCATACCTGAACTTAAAGCCAGAATGACGCACATATAAAGCCAGTTATTAGATGATTCCTGACAAGCCGCTAATAACCTTTGTCGCTCATCATCGTCAAGCCAACGAACGCGGCCATCTGGCTCAGTCGGCCTAGTTACTTTTTTAGCTGGATTTTCTTGAACCCACTGCCACTCATTGACTGTGATTTTAAAAGCATGTGACAAAGCCGCTAAATACCTAACCACTGTCGCTGGTGCGCGTGTTTCTGCTAATGTGTCTCTGCACTCTACAATCAAAGGTGGCGTAATATCGGCCAAAGAATAAACGCCTAATTTATCCCTCCACCATAACAATTTACTTTTACGCTCCCTCTGCTCCTTTTCGTTATATTTTGGCAATTCGGCTTTAATGTATCTATCGACCATTTCAGCGAATGAGTGCTTTTTGGCTTCAACGGTTTTGAAGTGCCTCCCTTCTCTGATTGCCGATTCTGTATCTTGAATCCATTTTTTAGCGTCTGTTAATCGCTTAAAGCTTGCGGTTTGTCGTGGATAGCCTTTAAGTCGAACCTCTGCCCTATAGCGCTTGGTTCCGTCTGTAGCTGTGCGTTCTGTGATGGTAGCCATAATTTACCCTTTGTTGGGGTATCGACTGGCTTTTGATATGATGCGCTTAGCCATGCTTAACCCTGAATTAAGTTTTTGGTTAGGGCTTGTTGGTGGTGGTACACCTTCAGGCCCGCGTTGCTTCTAGGGTTACAGTATAAACCTTTGGCGCACTTTTGGCGCAATTAGCTATAAAAAAGGGTAATAATTAGCAATAATTGACAACAACAAAAAAAACATAAGCAATTGAATTAATTGTTGTTGTTTATTTTGTTGTGTTATGGTTTTTTGAATAAACCGGATTCAAAATCCGGTTGGGGTGACTCAGTGCCGGTTCGATTCCGGCCCTCGGTACCATTTATAGGTCCGAGTATGTGCAAAGAGAATTAAAAACCCGCAAGTCTTCTGGCTTCGCGGGTTTTTTATTGCCTGTTGTTTTCCAGCAAGGTGCAATGCGATGTGATGACAACCAGAACAAATGGGGGTATAAATCGGGGGTACATTTAATACCCCACCAAGAGATACCCCCAAATGTCACTAACAGACCCAGCGTGTAAAAACGCCAAGCCTAAAGAAAAGCCATTCAAACTTGCTGATGATAAAGGTTTGTTTCTGCTAGTTAACCCTAGCGGTTCAAAATACTTTCGATTGAAATATCGATTTGACGGTAAAGAAAAGATGTTAGCTCTTGGGGTATATCCTGAAACTAGCTTAAAGCAGGCTCGGGACAAAAGATCAGATGCAAGAGAAAAGTTAGCAGCAGGCATCGACCCTGGGGCAGTCATAAAAGACAAAAAGTTAGCAAAACAAATAACATCAGAAAACCAAAACCGACTAGGAGACTGTCGGATTTAACGGCGCAAAAAATGTTAAAATGCTTTGTTTGAAACGCATAATAAACCCCATCAAATGGCTACCCCATTCATCCTGATTGATCGCGACACTCCTTACATCTTGCCCC
>JABFRC010000119.1 GCA_013141375.1 Methylococcaceae bacterium
GTGGACGACTGCCTTGGTTAAGTCGGTACGGTTAACTTTTAAAGCCCCTTGTGTTTGTTCAACAGTGGCTTTGGCACTGGCCAGATCGGCTTTGGCTCTGGCAAGGCTGGCTTTGGCGGTATCCAGATCGATAGATGCCGGGTCTTTTCCGTCACTTAATTCTTTAACCTTATTTAAACGATTCATTTTTAGTTGTGCTTCCTGCAGCGTCGCTTCAACCTGCATGACCTTAGCGCGTGCTGAGGCAAGTGCCGACTCGTTTTGCAAGGCCTGGGCTTCGAGTCTTGTGGTGTCAAGTTTTGCCAGTACCTGGCCTATGGTCACCTGATCATTGTAGTCAGCCAGTACGGTTTTAATGGTTCCTGATACTTCGATGCCCACCTGAACTTCTTTGAGCGGAGCCAATGTACCTGTAGCGCTGACTGTCACCACCAGATCGCCCCGTCTTACTTGCTCAGTTTTGTACTGTACCGGATTTGGATGCTGTTTTTTGATGAGTAGACCAAGCCCTATCAGCGCAAGAATTCCTGCGCATAGCCACCATAACCAGTGTTTTTTCTTGCCATTAGGATTTTCAAGTCCCAAGGTTTTAGCGATATTTTCTGTTGAGTCGATGTCGGTTTTGATCATGAGTTGGGGTTATTTGTGGTGTATTGCTTATAGTCAGACAGGCATTTAGCCGAGAAATGAGGCGCTGTGGTGTTTCATGAGGTTCTGATGAATTCTCTATATTGTAAAAGCAGTGTCTACGCCATCTCCAGTTTTTACAACTGCAAAATTTTTGTAAACAGAAAATAATTAATTGTTCTTATAATGTTCTTGTGATATTTTTACAAAAAACAAAAGGAGAACAGAATGAATAATCTAAATATGAAAATTAACAGTTATTTCCACAACCGTTTGCAAAAAAGACACACACCAAGTCTGGCACTCAAGAGTCAGCGTGTGTTGAATGAGATATTTTTCTTATCCATTTTTAGGAGCCATGCCATGACTGAAAAACGTGTACATATGCGTGATCAAGTGACTAACCGTGTTGCTATCATCATGGAAGAAGATCATCCCGGTATACTGCAACGCATCGAAGAATACGCTGTGATGTTTATTTTTATGCTTATTTTTGTTGCCTTGATGCGAGTATGATCCTTAAACCACAGGCCGGGGCCTTGTGGTTTGATTGTTTATAGGGGCATTCGTTATGAAAAAACAAGTCTACACCGGTATTGCCAATGCCTCGGGCGCTCTGGCAATTGATTATCAACATTTCATTGTCGCCGATGATGAAGATAATCAACTGAGAATCTATAAGCGGGATATTTCTGATAACCCGCTGCAAATCATCTCCCTCAAGGATATATTTGCCGGTGAGATTTTAGACGGCGAAAAGCTTGAAATCGATTTGGAAGGGGCGGCTCTTGTAGATGATGCGTATTTTTGGATAGGTTCCCACAGCACAAGTCGTAAGGGCAATCCACGTCCAGCTCGTCATCGACTGTTTGCACTTCATATTGAGCCCGACGGAAGCGGTTTGTTTTCTGTGAGCCGTTGCGGATCAACATATATAGATTTAATCGCTGATCTTTCGCAAGATTCTCGATTTAAAAATATCGAGTTTGCCAAAGCCGCAGTCATTCCCCCTAAAGCGATAGGCGGTTTAAGCATTGAAGGCCTGGCAGCCACGCCCGATAAAGGCTTGTTGATTGGTTTTCGAAATCCTTTAGTCAACGGCAAAGCTATAGTGATTCCGCTGATGAATCCCTTTGATGTCGTTGCCGGAAAAAAGCCGGAATTCGGAGATTCAATCGAATTGGATCTTGATGGCTATGGCATAAGGGATATTGTTTGGCGCAAAAAACAGCAATATTTAATTGTCGCAGGGCCCTACCATGGCAACAACGGCAGCGATAATCAAAAACTACAGAAAAACAAACTGTATTTATGGTCCAGTCAGTCAGGAAGGCTGAAAGTTCTGAAGAAAATTGATTTAAAGACCTTCAATATCGAAGCCGCGTTTTTTTATCCAGAGCAAGACGACTTTGTTCAGCTACTTAGCGATGACGGAAAGCAGGGGCTACAACTGGGTTTCCGTAGTTTGTGGCTGAAAATCTAACAAGAATTATTGAAATAATCATTATTTCTGCAGGTGGCTCAAGCTGCCGGTATTCACATCAATATTAAACGCACGGCCAAAGCCAACGACATAACGGCCCCTTATTGGGCGTAATGCAAATAAATGAAAGTCCGGTAAGGATTGCAGCAAACTAACGGTGTCACCAAACTTAGCACGGAGCGCATCCAGCTGCACCGGGTAGATTTGGTTGGTTCGTGGTATCTCAATAACATCACATGTCATAACCACTCTTTCTCGGGCAAATAAGTTTTGGGATTCGGTTTCAGATCGAATAAACAATATCGATGCTCGTGGGTTCTGTAACAAATTAGCGGTATGGCTGGCTAGTTCACTCACATAAATATAAAAAGCCCCAGCCTGATCTTGTACAAAAGGCGCATAACTGATGTCCGGTTGGCTATTTATTGATGCTGTTGATATCAACAAGGTTTGTTTTGAAGAAATTAATGCCTGGCAATTTTTGGCAAGCGTTTCAAGATCCTGTGTGTTTTTATCGTTCATAGTAAAAGACGCAGTAAAAAGGGCAGCCTAGGCTGCCCTTTAGATTAATGACTAAGCATCAAAATTGATGGGTCATTTTTTGGGCATTATAAAATCGGTGTTTCTAAAGCTGATTTTTTGCGTGTGGCAAGTTGAACAACTCACAAATGCACCGGCTTTTATCTTAACCGTTTTTTTCTTACCTTCGATAGTCATGTCTTTAAACTCACGATCTATTGGTGATTTTGCCAAACGATTGGCAGTTGCTCGGTCTGCGCCATGGCAAGCAGCACACTGATCTTCGCCGTTTTTACCAGGTATTTTTGCAGAGGCAGCATGCCATCCGCCATTACCATCCTTACTTTCGTCATTGACGGTATATCCGGGGGCATTGTTATACCAGTTAGGGTCATTGACCGGGTGTAAACCATGCGGGCCCGCTAAATAACCTTTGGGGTTGTCAGCACGAACGCGCCCTGCAAGTAAACGTTCACCAAAAGCAACAGGCGACGTGTTAGCCACTTCCCCGTCAGCAAAGCTGTTTTTACCTTGTGCAGTCTTAGAGTGACAAACATCGCATTCCAGAATGGTGCCGTCGTAACCTTGCAACTGTTTGGCGGTAACATTGTCGTTGGCATTGGTGTCAGCAATTGGCCAAGTGGAATGCGACCCACCGTGACAAGCGCCGCAGGCAACGTTGCCGTGAGCATCACTACTCTTACGGAATAACGGTCCGACCGTGTAACCCGTTAAGGTAGGTTCGGCTGCTGCTTCTAAACTGGTTTTTGCCTCTGTTTTTGCCATGGCATGTCCTGTTGGCGGTGTTGTGCTGACGGTTTGCTTGCACTCCAGAGTTCCAAAACAAACATTTCTAGGAGTGCTTGCGGCGCTGGCGGACAGCAGAACACTTTTTTCAGTAGTCGGTATAACTGCAAAACGCTTATCTTCATCTGTCATGATCGGCAGCGTTGAAGCGGATTTATCGCTTGGGTTGTAAGCTTTTCGCAAAATAGCTTTTTTCCCGTCGCTCATGTGGCAAGAACCACAATCCGGTTCGTCGAAGATAGCTTCGCGAAACGGGTCTTTTGAAGCGCGGTGCATGCTGGCAGGTCTGGCATAAAGGCTACCTGTTGCCGCCATGTCACCGTGGCAGTCGTCACATTCAAGGCCTGCAGAAAAATGGACATCACGGTAGATTTTTTCGGTTTTGCCCGCGTGACATTTTGCGCAGTCTTGGGTGGTGACTTTATCACCGGCCGGAAATAAAAGTTCACCAGTGGGGTCAGCGGGGAAACGCTCAGGATCGAAGTTGTTTTTGGTGCCGTCGTAACCCGTACCTGAACCACCTGGTGCAATGGCGACCAAGTCATCTTTACCTTCGGGATCCCAGCCGCGTCCACCGACTAATTTATGATGGCCTCGGGTATCACGAATCAGTTCGCCTTTTTTGTGTAAGACACCCTCAACGGTTATATCTTCTTTATAGACTTGCATCCGGCCATGAAATGCATGCTCAGCGCGGGAATAATCACTTTTGGAAGAGCTGGAAGTGCCTCTTAGTCCGGCATCTTCCAAGGTATTGACGCCGTGATGGCCTACGCAACCAATAGCGTTCGCGCGTGAGGCTTTAACTTTGTCTTCGACAATATCCGTATACTGGGTTTGGATGTTTTTGCCGGTGCCATAAAGCACCATGTAATCGTGCATTAGTCCCAGATTTTTTAAGGCTGCTTTTTCCTGTGCTTGCCAGGTATCGTTCTCTGCATCGAAAAATCTAATCTTGATTTGGAGCTTGCCATCAACCCAACGCGCCGCTGTGACACGGTCGCCTCGAATTTTGGTCGATTCTTTTCCTGCTGGCGCGGTGCCTTCCGGGGTAATCGGCTGATAAGCAGCCACTGTATCGATATCGGTCCGCAGGTGTTCGGTACCATCGAAATCGTTCTTTACCGTCAGTTGGCCGTTCGCTGCTGTTTGCAATTCAAAGCGGTTGTGAAGCGCACCGGGCCAAACAGCGTTATCTTCATAGGTTGATTTACCTTTATCCGGCCGATGGGTACCAAAACCACGACTTTCCAAGGTGTCATCCAGTGTTACCGGTGTGCGCCAAACGTCACCGTCCGAGCCAATTTTGCCATTGGCGTGACATTCACGGCAACTAAACTCAGAAGAACTAGTGACTACGGCATCGGCTGCAGCGACTGTTTCGCCATTTTTCTTGGCAACTATGCGCATCAGCGGAAACGGATTTGTACGGCCCTTGTCATCGACATCGGTGATTGGAATCATCGGTGCGCTGAAATAACCCAGTGGGTTATAGGCTTTGAATTTTTGAGGATCATTGTTGTCGTAAGGCGCGGCGATACCTGGCATCGCTCGAACATCGATGCCGCCATCCAGTTTATGGCGAATGCCTTGATCCAGTTTGGTTAATTCTGTGCCGGATTTTTTGAAGGCGTAACTGGCGGCAGATGAGCCGTTGTTATCCGAATTATCGAGTCGATCCCAAAAACCGGATTTTTTAATTACGGTTTTGGTATCTTCAACCCGCTTTTCAGTGAAAAGTACAGTTTGGCCTTTGGGAGATTTGCCATCGTTAACATCGCTTTTGGCAAGATCAAAATTAGCACCGGCAGTGCTGTCGTTGAACCAGTTTTGACTGGTGGAGTTGATCGAGTCAGCGCCAACGGGATCGGTAGGATTGGAGGCGGCTGAGTAGTACACATCCATGTTTATTAGATCTTGGGCAACCGGTTTTTTTGCATCCTTAATATAAACCTGAGCGTTTAGACCTTGGGTCGGAATATAGGGGCTATAAGGAAGTCCGATTTGACTGACTCCGACTTCGCTTTTTTCATTAAACGGCAGCACCACATATTCACCGCTCATACCACTGGCCTTGGCGGGCCTGGGGGCGGCTTCTTCAACCTTGGCGGGTAATCCTGAGTCGTTAGGTGCTACTGAAATGACGATGGATTGTTGGCATTGTCCTGTCGCTCCTTCAGCAATAAAGCTGACTGCATAGCGCCCAGGATTTGTATAGCTGGCGGCATATTTTGCAATGCCTTTTTTGTCGGGTACTCCGTGGGCTGCATGGTCATGGATGTCTACGCCATCGCCTTTGTTCCACATTGCTTCAGTCGCTTTGCCTTTAATGGTTGCGCTGAAATTTATGGTTTCTCCCGGTTTAACCGCAACTTTGTCTGCAACTACTGTACAGGCAAGCATGGTCTTGCAGGACTTGGCGCTACCGCCGACGGCCAGCGGGCTTGAAATGGTGCCACCGGCTTCTGCTCTGATTACACAGGGTATATTGTTAGCCGATGTGCCTAGTATTTTTGCGTTAAATGCACCGTTACTGTCAGATTTAACGGAATACAAAATTGCGTTGGAATTTGCATCATAAAATGAAACCGAAGTGCCGGGAGTAATGCCTGTAGTTTTGCCTTTTATAACGACGACACCGTCTTTTTTAGAAAATGCTGCGGAAGCTGTTACTTTTGCAGAAGGTGCAGCTGCAAAAGTAGGGCTTGGCAATAGGGCAATAATAGGTGTGAGGGCGAGCAGTGCAAGCCTGCTTGGCGACAATCCTGTCCTTATCTTATAGTGGGGCATATATCTCTCCAAAGTAATAGTTATGGTTCTGAATAAGTTCAGAACCATAACTAAAAGCAATTTATACGCCTAAATTAATTTTCGGAAATTGTCGTTTTTAATAAGTATGCGTTTTCAATGCCTTAGGGTTAAAAAATAACTCATTTTCAATTATATGTAACCAGGAGCAATTATGTATTTTAAAAATTAAATGTGTTATATGACATACTTTTTAAAATAAATAAGGCATATGGCTTATTTATTGGCTCAATAAAAAGCCCGGTGGCGAAAGGTCTTACCTTTTCGCCACCGGGCTTTCTAGTTTTGGAATGCGGTTGAGTTTTATGCAGTTGCGCGATAGTACTCAAGTGCTGCTGCAACGCCGCTGCCTGGTTTGATCTCGATGCCGCTATCAAGCAAGGCCATTTCTACACCGGCAATAGCGCCTAACAAAGAAACATCATTCATATCGCCAACATGGCCGATACGGAATACCTTGCCGGCCACTTCAGACAAACCGGCACCTAGTGAGATGTTGTATTTGCTGAAAGCGATGCTGATAACATTCTTGGCATCTTTGCCTTCCGGTACGACGATAGCAGTCACAGTGTTTGATTCAAAACCGGGTTGTGCGCATTGAGTTAATCCCCACGCAGCGACGGCTTTACGAACACCTTCAGCTAAACGAAAGTGACGTGCATATACATTTTCCAAGCCTTCTTCCAGTAACAGGTCTAAGGCTTTACGCAGACCGTACAGCAGTGGCAAGTTAGGAGTATACGGTGTGTAACCGTCTTTGTTGGCGTTGGCTTGATCTTTTAAGTCCAAGAAGCAACGCGGATAAGTAGAGGTTTCAGCCGCTTTTAAGGCTTTTTGGCTGAATGCGAGGAAAGCACCGCCAGCGGGCAACATGAAGCCCTTTTGTGAGCCGCTGATAGCTCCGTCAACGCCCCATTCGTCCATACGGAAATCCAGGCTGGCAATTGAACTCACGCCGTCAACAAATAATAGGGCAGGGTGCTTAGCTGCATCCAATGCTTTACGAACGCCGCCGATATCGCTGGTTACGCCCGTTGCAGTTTCGTTGTGCGTTGCCAATACCGCTTTGATTTCATGATTGGTATCTTCTTTTAAACGCGCTTCGATTTTGTCTAAAGGAATGCCTTTGCCCCAAGTTTCTTGATGAATTTCCACATCAAAACCAAGGCGCTTAGCCATTTCAGCCCATAAATGACTGAATTGACCAAAACGATAAATTAAAACTTTATCGCCAGGATTTAAGGTGTTGGTCAAGGCCACTTCCCAGCCCGCTGTACCTGTCGCTGGAAAAATGAAGGCTTGTCCGGTTTCAGTTTTAAAAACTTTTTTCAGGTCCTCTAAAAGAGGAGTTAACAGCTTTGGAAATGCGGGTGAACGGTGATCTTCCATGGGAAGATGCATGGCACTCAGCACTTCGTGCGGCACATTAGTTGGGCCTGGAATAAAAAGATGGTTACGACCAGCCATGGGT